>JBAXXZ010000128.1:0-6259 GCA_037127575.1 Bacteroidota bacterium
GTAAGGCCTTATGGCCTTGTTCACAGATTTACACGTTAAAACAAAAGGTTTTGTGAATTCACTTTTTGTTCCTAATAAATCTACCGTAAAATCATAGGCCTGTAAATCGGCATTTAATTTTTTGAGGCAATTTGCTTCCGGTTCAAACCATGCATCAAATTTTGAATTAGACTGAGCCAATGACAAGAAGTGATACTCTTTTTGCTGCATTTGCATCGGCACATTGAATAAAGGGGTTGTAGATTGATTGACCCCTTGTACCCCGGTGTTAGATGTTAAGGATAAACGCGGAAAAACAAAATAGGCCACCTTAGAAATGAGGTATTTTGTGAAGTCCTTTTTCCAAGAATGATTGCCCCAAAGCTTCATATAATCAGGCAACTGCACGTCATTTAATGAATACTTCTCCAACCATTCTTTATAATCACGCCATTGTTTTGCTTGCCATGCCACACCCCAAGATGAAGTCACTTGCATAAAATAAACATCCGATGCATCGTCGCTAGCCTTAAAGCGCTGAAAGTTATTTTCGTTTAACTCATAATTGTACAATGAGATGCCGGCTATTTGCGGATCATCATTGTAAAAAGTAAGGGCCTCAATTGCAAATTTGTAAAACCAAGGCGACAGCACCAGATCATCTTCCAATAAAATGATGGAAGCATATTTTAAAGTTAGATCACCGCAAGCAAGTATGTGCTTTTTTAACCCCAGGTGTTGGCTTTGATGAATCACCAGCTTTTCGCCGAAGGGCCATTGAAACTTGTTGGCTAAATCTATTACTGAATTATCATCTGAATGATCAACACTAATAAGTAATTGAACAGAATCATGAGTATAATGCGCCTTTAGCAAACACGACAAAAGTCGAAGTAAACTATTGGGCCGATTATAAGCCACAACCACTATCACAGGACGGTTTTGCATGATAAGCTATAAATTCAAAGTTAGTGAATGCATCCGATTAATGGTATTTATGCCAACTTTATTTCGCGTCATCAACTAAAGCATAAATCAATTGATTGATTCGTTTCATAGAGGCTTGTAAATCATATTCTGCCTTTAGTTTGGATAATAATTGGGCAGAAAGTTGTAAGCGAAAATTTTCATTATCCAACAAGCGCATCATGGCCTTTGCCATGGCACCGGTATCGTTCTCATGCACCAGTAAACCAGTTTTTTCGTTTTCAATTATTTCGGGAATACCATTGTGAAAAGTACTTACCACAACTAAACCACAAGCAGCGGCTTCAAGCATACTTTGTGGTATACCTTCGGCATCTCCATCAGGGGCTATACGCGCATGGGATAAAAATATTGCAGAAGTTTGGTATATCTGCAAAACCTCGCTAACCGTTATGGCGCCTTTAAAATCAACCTTATCCTTAATGTGATAGTTGTGCACAAACTCTTTGCAATCCTGCATTAATGGTCCATCACCTATCATGCATAACTTGGCATTCGGTTTTTGTTGGCTCAAGTGATAAAAAGCTTGCAGCGTTTGAATAGGTCCTTTTTTTTCAACAAAACGTGCGCAAAAAACAAAATCGTAATTTGATTGTTTTAAAGTGCCTGGCATAAAAATTGAAAAATCAATTCCGCATGGTACGATGTGGATTTTTTCGGATGGACATTGTATTTTATGAAGCTTTTGTGCCATGTGATTAGAAACCACTAGGCTAGCCGAAGCGACGGAAAATAATTGAACGTATTGGTTGGCATAATTGTTTAAAACATCCTTGCGATACACATCATATCCAAAAAAATGCACGACCAGTGGTATTTTTAAGTTGGTAGACATATTCATGAATGCAACACCGGCCGGACCATATTCACAAAATAATAATTGAATTTGATGCTTCTTGAGGTACGATTGAATGTGTGCTCCCAAAATCGCTTTTTGTTTTTCTTTTGAAAACACCTTGGTGCAAATAAAAGACACTAACGGATGAATAAAATAATGTGAAGTCTTTCCTAAATCATCACTATAACATTGCGGTAAATGACCTTGAAACAAAAAGTGCATTTTGCCTTTAATGTTGTGTAAGTGCGCATGAATGAATGTTTCACTGTATTTGTTTTTGTTGGTGCAAACCAAAGCTATATTGGGAGCTATTTTCAAAACAATTTTTTAAACGCATTAATTTTGAACAACAACCATGGTTTTATTGCATTCTGAAAAAGCATGAAATGAATAAAAAACATGACAGAATAAATGAGATCAATTTTTAATAATAAAACCAATAACAACAAAGGAAACCAATACAAATAAAATTGGTCAAAGAAAATAAATTTCAGCTCATTCATAGAGAGGTTTCGCAGATTATTTCTATGTTTAATAAGCAGGTAGCATAAAAAACACAGCAAAGCAATATGCAAAACAGATATGTTAAAAGCGAAAGCCAGCATCACCAAAAAAAGTAAAAAGCTAAAAGCTTCAGCGATTAATAATCCTTTTGCGGCAATGTTCGCCATCCCCAAACCACGTTTCTTAACCCAAGTGTTAACCCCTCCGGCAAAATCGTTGTTGTAATCATTTAATTGATGAAAAACAATGTTGCGCAAACCATTCATTAATTGCCAAAAGAAGACAATGACAAGTAATATTAATGTTTTATTGGATTCAAGATTGCAGTCACTAAATGTGTAGAATGCCAGTACTGCGGGGATGCAATGGGCGTATAAAGCATCGCATAACAATCCTAACAAACCCCGTTCTTTTAATCTAAAAGGTTTTAAGGCATACAAGTAAAACAAGCATAATTCAAGAAACAATAAAAGAAAACTGTACTTTGAGTGTGGCAGAAAAAGCCAAGGAACTAAGCTTACCAAAAGACAAAACAAAAGCAAAATAACAGTTTTAAAAGTCCCTAGATTCAATACGGCATTATCTTTTTTGGCTTTTTGATCAATTGATACATCACCCAAATCATTCAATGTATAAGCAAAGCCGGCAAAACCTATAATTGTAACAAAAGACCAGAGAACATATTCAAAAAATACATTGACTTGCATTCGAGCAATTAAAGCTGCCAAATATGGAAAACACATTAAAAGAGGCACTTTAAATTGCCAAGGCCTGTTAACTCTTAATTGCTGCCAAAAAAAATTTATGCTCACTTTATTTGGTATTGGGCCGGTTTAAAGAATCAATTTCAGAAGCGTGGGCGTCAAAATAATTCAGAACCAAAGAATCTAAAAAATGTGCAAATTTTACATGCCCTTGGTTATTAAAATGGTTTGAAATATCTTTCCCGTCATAATCATTATACTTAAAGTATGTGGGAATGATGCAAGGCACTTCTTGAAAAAGATGTTTGTATTTTGACTGCAACGAAACACCTTCTTCTACCTCAGAAGGCGCAGGTATTCCCACAAATAAACACGGTACATGCGCAGCGTCACAATCACGCTGTATGCTACTTAAGTGCGTATGCGTTAATTCATTCACATCCACCTTTAGTGTAGGGTGATTCTTTACCCATCTCCATTCTTTGTATTTATGCTCAATGAGCAAATACAATTTTGAGAAAATTACACTGTATGATAAACTTTTTTGAAATATATTTCTGTTGTCACCTCGCAAGGTATACCGACGCATATAAAATTGATATGCCTCTTCGGGTGTTTTTAATACATAAGAAAATTCGTTTGAAAGATAATCCCTTGGTGTGGCATAAATCCACTTGTTCCGATAAAAGGGAAAAGTAAGGGGTATACCCGGTGTCACTTTTCTTTTGAAGGTTAAAAAATCATTCCCAAAATAGATGTTTACTAAAACCAAATCAGGATTTAATTCTTTCACATAGCGCTTCACAATTAATGCATACTGTTGCGGATCGGTGCCTGCTATGCCAAAATTTAGCAATTGGTATTGTTTTTGGTGACTAAGCAAACCGGCAAATGAAATTGGCACAGAATCGGAGCAACAACCTTCAACATAGGAGTCGCCAATGATCATCACTATTTTTTTGCCTGTTTTTGAGCGGATGGAGTCAAGCACATCTTTGGTATAATTTATTTCACCCAAAAAACCCTGGGCGTTTACTTTCGACCCATTCATCAGTGCCTTTGAATGCACATCAAGGTAATTAATCCCATTGGAATCACTAATAAAGCGTGGTAAATAAATAGGTGCATCTTCTATTAAAAAGTCATCTATTAAAGTTCCGGCCTTCATGCCATATAGTCGTAACCCAATTTCAGCCAACAAAAATAATCCAAGAAAAACAATCACTTGAATTTTAAATCTAGCCATCCAACCTTTTTGATTCTTGTTTTCTTTCATATTACCAAGGATTTTTAAAATCAGCTTCTTCAAATGTTTTGTTCACCGCTTGAAAAGTGCTGCCACCTTTATTTGACAGTTTGAAATGCCTTTTAATTTTGAATAATTTCATCATAAAAGCCAAAGGCACCAAACAAAAATAAAAAACCAAAGTCAATATGATTTTTGGCATAATGTACGACATCACTTCGCCAATTTTAAGCCAAATGAACAAAATAATTTTAGCGGCCTTTGTAGAAAGAAATCCCGGCATTATTATGGGCAGAGCAATATAGATGATCAGCTTATTTTTTTGTAAATAAGCGATGATTGCGAAACCAACTAGCAGCACCAACAATGTTTTTATTTCTTCCTTGCGTTGATCGCTCATTTGATTAAAATATTGAATAAATAAAAGGTGCTAAAACTGAAGAGCCTCCTAAAACAATCAATGCCCCAAGCAAAAGCAAAATAATGATAAGTGGTGCTAACCAGAATTTTTTTCTTTCGACTAAAAACCCCAATATGTCCTTTAATATTTCCATTTAAATTTCTAAGTTATATAAAAGCATTGCCAATTTTAGGCTTTTTATTAATCCTTTTCAAAAATTCGTTGCCACTTTAAAGGATGATCGTAAAGCATTTGTTTTTCTTTATAAAAAACATAATTTTCCATTACCAAAACATCCATTCCGCTGTCCATAAAACAGGCATAAGCTTCATCAGGCGAACACACCATGGGTTCACCACGAACATTAAAACTGGTGTTTACTAACATCGGGATGCCAGTAATTTGCCTATACTGTTCAATCAATTGCCAAAAGCGCGGATTCTCTAATTTATTGACACTCTGAATGCGTGCACTAAAATCAGTGTGTGTAATGGCAGGGAATTCACTTTTTTTAAAATCCAATTTTTTTTCCATCGACCAAGTTTCAAAATCTTGAGGCAGCTCATTACAATATTGATCTTTTAGTTTAGTTACAAACATCATGTGTTGTGAAGATTCGGTTCTTTCAAAATATTGATCAGCATATTCCGCCAAAACAGCAGGCGCAAAAGGCCTAAATCCTTCCCTATTCTTTATTTTAAGATTAATCTTTTTTTGCATGTTGGCATTTACGGCATCTGCCAAAATACTTCTATTTCCCAGAGCCCTCGGTCCAAACTCCATGGCCCCTTGAAACCATCCAATTATTTTTCCCTCCGCCAACAAATTGCTCACTAGTCGACATAAATCCAAATCATCAACAATCAAATCTGCAGAGGCATTGTAACTTTTAATTATTCCTTCAATGTATTTGTTATTGTAAGTCGGACCCAGGTAAACACTTTCTATCTTGCCGGGGGAATTATCAATAATTTTATTCTGCTTCGCATAGATATAATATGTTGCTAAAGCTGCGCCAATTGCTCCACCGGCATCACCTGATGCAGGCTGTACATAAATATTTACAAAAATATTGGCTTCACGCAAAGCATTGTTGGCAACACAATTTAAGGCCAGTCCACCTGATAAACACAAATTTTCTGATTGGCTTAAACTTTTGCAGGTTTTAGCCATTTGAATAATCACCTCTTCAGTAATACTTTGAATTGCTAAAGCCAAATCACAATGCACTTGTTCTAAAGGCTGACCCTCCATTCGATGGTCAATACCAAATAACACTTTCCATTTTTTTTCATTCAACATTTTTAAAGAAGAGGTATACGTAAAGTATTTTTGATTCAAAAAAATTGAACCATCCTGATTAATTTGAACCAGATTTGATTTTATGATTTGTTTAAATTTTTCTACTCGCGCCGAATGTTTGTTTCCGAATGGCGCCAATCCCATCACTTTGTATTCGCCAGAGTTCACTTTAAACCCTAAAAAATAAGTAAATGATGCATAAAGCAACCCAACTGAATGCGGGAAGTTCATTTCATGGCTGAAGGTAATTTGGTTGTTTTTGCCATAAGCCATTGCAGCGGTGCACCATTCGCCTACAC
>JBAXXZ010000129.1:0-6248 GCA_037127575.1 Bacteroidota bacterium
GACAATTTCCCAATTCTGCAGTTTACAAGTTCCAAAATTAATTGCCAAGCCCTGTACAACTTGATATTAGACAATCCTGCCAGGTCCGGAAGGAAGCAACAGCCTCTAGTGAAAAGTGTGATGCAGTAAGCTTGGCATTTTTTATTTCCCCACACCAGAAACATACCTTGCAAGCCAGCCTATCTTTTAGTAAATTTCAAGTAATTTGTGAAGAAAAGGCAGTAATCAGCATATAAATTGCTGTGCGCTTGATACTCATTTGTTTCATTTAGACCTCATTTTAAAAAACTATATTGCTTTATGTAAAGATATTGCTTATAAAAATCAACAGGATGATTGGAAACACGGTTATCATCCAGATTGTTCCGTTTCTGAAGATGCTGAATTAATAGCATTAGATAAATCTACTAAAGAAGCCATTCCTTTTGCAAACGTTGTGGCCTACAGAGATGGGGTGCAAGTAGGTGTTTCTACAACAAATATGGATGGTGAGGCCTTCATTAAGCCGCTTTCTCCCGGTAAGTATACCGTTAAAGGGGTTTTCGTGGGTTATCAACCCGCTGAAGTGAAGGATGTAATGGTGGGTGAAAACAAAACGGCATACGTTGTAATTCCTTTATCAAACGGTGATGGTGTGGCTTTAGATATTGTAGAAGTTATTACTTATCAAGTACCTTTAATCGACCCAAATACCACATCAGGAACAACCATCAATAAAGAAGATTATGACCATTTGGCTACTAAAGATATCAACTCAGCCGTTGCCATGGGCGCCGGCGTGTTTCAAGCCGATGAAGGTGCTGCTGTAAACATTGGTGGTGGCCGTTCCGAAAACACAACTTACTTCATCGATGGTGTTAAAATTTTTGGTAAACCAAATCTTCCTCAACAAGCCATCGATCAACTTAGCGTGTTAACCGGCGGTATCCCTGCTAACTTTGGTGACTTGTCATCAGGTGCTATTTCCATCTCAACACGTGGACCTCAGTCTAAATCATTCGGTAGCGTTGAATTAATTTCTTCTCAATTCCCTTTCTATGGCGTAAGTCTCGATAAATTTGGCTACAACTCTCTCGGTTTTAGCTTGGGCGGACCTATCTACAAAAAACGCGATTCAACCAGAAGAACCATTTTGGGTTATTTTATCTCAGGTCAAGGGAATTACATTAAAGAACCTAGCCCTTCATTTGTTCCAATTTATGTTGTTAACGATGATAAATTGCAAGATTTAAAAGATGCCCCTTTACGTGTGTCTCCTTCAGGAACCGGATTTATCCGTAATTCTGAATTTGTAACCAAAAACGATATGCATACGCAACGCTTCAGACCAAACGCTGTGAACCGCTTATTGGCACTTACCGGTAAATTAGATTATGCGCCAACTCTAAATACAAACATCTCTCTAAGCGGTGTGGTTGAGTTAAGCGATCAAATGAATGCTTCATTGGGTAACCAATTATTCAATTACCAAAACAACTCAAAAAGCACCACCAAAATTTACCGTGGTAACATCTCCTTAACGCAAAAATTTGGAAATGCCAATGCCGATAAAAACAAAACTCAATCGCTCTTAACCAATTCGTTCTTCAAATTTTTGGCCAGCTACGAGCACAATACTACTACCAACGAAAGCGCACAACACAAAGACAATTTATTTGATTATGGTTATATCGGAAAATTTGACTTGAGATTCTTGGAACAAAATTGGGCATACAATTACCAATTTACACCTGATTATCAACTCAACAACCAAACAATTAATTCATACACTTATACAGGTCGTTCGCAATTGCCTTTGGTTTACACCCCCGGTACTCAAAACCCTGATGCAGCAGCTTACACAAACTATTTAGTAGCAAATACAAATCCACAGGCCTTAAGCCTTAACTACATTCAAGGTAATAACGGCCTTGTAAATGGTGGCTCTCCGCTTAGCGTTTACAGTTTGTATAACAACTTTGGTGCCGTGCCATTCGGCCGAACAATAAGCAACCAAGATCAATTTAGGGTTACAGCAAGTTTTAACACCGATATTAAAGACCACGCACTTTCTTTTGGTTTAGAATTCGATCAAAGAAATAGCAGCTTATACTTTATTAACGCAGGTTCTTTGTGGACAAGGATGCGTCAAATCACCAACCAACACGCAACCCAATTGGATAAATCAAATCCAATTAAAAATGAAGAATTGTCAGGATTAGTGCCTTATTACTATTACAATTATTTATATGAGCAAGACAAACAAACGCAATTCTCAGAACAATTATTGGATAAGTTAGGTTTACCTAGAAACTACACCGGATTTGTTAACACTGATGCTTTGAATCCAAACCAACTCAGTTTAAACATGTTTAGCGCCGAAGATTTATTGGGCTCTACCGATGCCGCCAACTTAATTACCTACAGGGGTTATTCGCACGATGGTGTAAAAACTGGCGGGTCTACGGTAATCAATGATTTCTTAAATGCAAAAGATGCAAATGGCCGTCATACTTTCCCAATTGGGGCATTTAAACCAATTTATTCTTCAGTTTACATCATGGATAAATTCGATTTTAAAGACATTAAATTAATGATCGGTTTAAGGGTTGACCGTTACGATGCCAATCAACCGGTATTAAAAGACAGATATGCTTTACATGAATTGGCCAAAGTAGGAGACTTAAATTCAATGAGCGGATTACCCAGCGGATTTACTGAAAACATACCTTCAAGTATTTCTAAAGATGCTGCGGTTTATGTCGCTCAAAATCCTAGTGGTGGAAGATCACCCATCGCTATTAAAGGTTACCGTGTAGGTGATAAGTGGTTCAACTCAGAAGGGAATGAAATTTCAGATCCAAACTTAATTGCTTCCTCTGATTCTAAGCCTGTTCCATTATACAAAGACAATGCGAATTATGGTGTGAACATGTCTGGCGGTGCCTTCACAAATTATGTAGCTGCAATCAACGCCATGCCGCGGATCGCATTTTCATTCCCCATTTCCGATGTGTCTAATTTTGTGGCGCACTACGATGTCTATACCCAACGCCCTTTCAACAGTGCTATCAATCCTCTGGATTATTATTATCTGATTGCAGGAAGTACCACACCATTGTTAAACAACCCAAATCAAAAACCACAACAAACAGTTGATTACGAATTGGGTTATGAGCAAGTGTTGAACGAAAGAAAAAATGCAGTTCTAAAAATCAGATCTTTCTACAAAGAGTTTAGAAATCAGATCAACCAAAAAACAATTGTTGGTGCCTATCCTAGAAACTATATCATTTACGATAACATCGATTTTGGTACTGTTAAAGGAATCACTGCCGAATTCGACCTAAGAAGAACAGGTGGTTCAAGAATTAATTTCAATTACACCCTACAATTTGCTGAAGGTTCAGGTTCTAACTCCAACTCAGGTGCTAACTTGGCTTCTTCCGGTCAACCTAACTTAAGGGTTTTACAACCACTCGACTACGATCAACGTCACACCTTCGCCGTAAATTACGATTACCGTTTTGGTGAAAAAAAGGATTACAAAGGCCCAAGCTTCAAAACCAAATCTCAAAAAACAGTGAATATTTTTGAAAATGCTGGTTTCAACTTGTCTTTCTTGTTGGGTTCAGGTACGCCTTACACCCGTTGGTCTAATGCTGTGCCTATCGGCGGCGGTAAATCAAATATCTCAGGTCAAATCAATGGTTCATCTAAACCTTGGACCTTCAGAACCAGTCTACGCGTTGACAAAAACTTCACTGTTAGTCCTGGTAAAAAAGATGATTCAGATAACGCTAAAGAATATACTGTTAACGTGTACATACAAGTGTTGAACTTATTCAATAACAGAAACGTCCTTGGTGTTTATAATTTCACAGGTTCACCTGACGATGACGGTTATTTGTCTTCAGCACAAGCACAAGCGGCATTGGCATTGGCCAACAGCGCTGTGGCTTTTAAAGATTTATACACCATCCGCATGAATGTGCCTTCAAATTACAATTTACCGCGCCAAATACGCCTTGGACTTTTATTTACATTTTAATACCCGATATCGACCATGAAGAAACTAATCATAATATTTGCAGCGCTTCTAGTATCTTATCAAATAGATGCAAAAGAAAAAGCAGCTTCTGAAAAGCCAAGCGGTACCAGTGGAAACATTGCACAGCGTGTATTGTCTAACTGTTCTGCACCTAAAGCCAGTAAGGAATTGTGGCTAAACAACGTTCGTACCATTATTTTTAGTGGTGGCGACATGTGGTGGGATTTATTGGGTAACAACAATGCCTATTATATTGTTCCTGCAGTTCAAAATAGAAATACAGGTGTATCATCAAGTTTCGCCGGATCTATTTGGTTAGGCGGTTTAGATGCAGGTGGACAATTAAAAGTAGCAGCTATGACTTATCGTCAAAATGGGATTGATTTTTGGCCGGGCCCACTTGATACAATCAATTCATCAGCTGATCCTGAGGAATGCGCTAAGTTTGACAACATCTACCAAATTACCCGCGCTGAGGTTGATAATTTTGTAAACACTGGAAGCGGAAGCCCAACTTCGAACATGGTTAACTGGCCAGGCAATGGCGATATCAGTAAAAATCAAGGGCGTCGTTTAGCCCCATATGTGGATGCAAATGGTGATGGTTTTTATGATCCTGCAACAGGTGATTATCCTGCTTATGATGTAGAAAATAAAGCTGAAAAAAATAATTTGGGTTTTTGTAAAACAAAATTATTTGGTGATTACACTTTGTTCTGGGTATTTAATGACAATGGCGGTATTCACACCGAAACACAAGGCGTGCCTATTGGTATTGAAGTGAGAGCGCAAGCTTTTGGTTTCAAAACAAATGATGAAATCAACAACATGACATTTTATAGCTATGAAGTGCATAACCGCTCTTCATTCCAACTAAACAATACGTATTTTACAATTTGGAATGACGCCGATTTGGGTTACTACTTGGATGATTATGTTGGTTGTGATGTCAAACGTGGTTTGGGTTATATCTATAATGCCGATTCATATGATGAAACAGCAGCCGGTGTAAACGGCTATCTCGATTTCCCTCCTTCATTGGGTTGTGACTTCTTTAAAGGACCTTTGGCCGATTACGATCCAGTTACAGGAAAAGGTGATGGTATCGATAATGACCAAGATGGTATTACTGATGAAATCGGTGAAACAATTCAAATGAGTCGTTTTACTTATTATAACAATAATATCGGGGCATTCCCTGCGCAAACAACCAATCCTGAAATTGCAATTCATTACTACAATTACATGACCGGTAAATGGAAAGATGGTTCTTCATTTACAAATGGCGGTAATGCCTACGGCGGAACTTTACCTTCTACTTTTGTGTATGATGGTAATCCGGTAACTGGTACAGGTTGGACAGAAAAAGGGTCAGGTAACTTGCCTGGCGACAGACGTTTCTTGCAATCTGCCGGGCCTTTTACTTTAAAACCGGGCGCCGTAAATGAAATCACATTCGGGATGCCTTGGGCACAAAGTCCAAGTAAAGGCGGTAACGTTCAATCATTGGAATTGTTGTTTAACGCCGATGACAAAGCACAAGCTTTATTTGATAATTGTTTTAAATTGTTAGATGGTCCTGAAGCACCAAGCATGACCATTCAAGAAATTAACAATGAGTTGATTTTCTATTTAACCAACGAAAAAGGAAAATCAAACAACTACAAATTATTCAACAACGATTATGCTGAAGAAGATATCTCAATCATCAGCGATCCTACTTCTATCAACCCTAAATTGTCTAAACCCGATAAGTTTTATCGCTTCGAAGGCTACATTGTTTATCAAGTAAAATCTGATAACGTTAGTTCAACCGACTTAGCTGATAGAACAAAAGCTGTACCTGTATTTCAATGTGACATCATCAATGGAAAAGGTCGCTTGGTAAATTATGAAGCTGATAATTCAATTGGCGGTTTTGTGCCTAAAATTAAAGTAGAAGGGACTGACCGTGGTATTTCAAACACTTTCAAAATTAATGAAGATGCTTTCTCTACTTCAACTGAAAGAAAGTTAATCAACAATAAAACATATTATTATGTTGCAGTTGCATATGCTTATAATGAGTATTTAACTTACGCACCTGATATTCCGCCTTCAGTAAGTCAATCGGCCAATTCATTGGGTCAAAAACGTCCTTATTTAGAAGGTAGAAAAATTAAACGTGCTGCCGGCACGCCACATATTGTAGATACTGAAAAAGATGGAACATTATCAC
>JBAXXZ010000130.1:0-6216 GCA_037127575.1 Bacteroidota bacterium
AAGTACCGCCGCCTAATACTAAGTTAGTTGCAGCACTAGTTGCTGCTCCTAGGTTACCAGCACTTAAACCATTTCCAATTGTTGCAACACTGATTGTTCCAGCATTAATTGTTGTAGCCCCTGAGTAAGTGTTTGTTCCTGTTAATGTTAAAACTGAAGAAGCGCCTGTGTCTTTAGTTAAATTTCCTGCTCCACCAATAACTCCTGTTTGAAGAGTTTGGTTTGCACTTGATGAATATTTTTGGTCAGTTGTAGATGCTATTACAGATGTAGCACTAGAATTTTCTAAATAATCATTTATATAATAATTAATACTATCAATACATTGAGTTAAAGCAATACTTTCAGTTTCATTTATTTTATTTAAAACTTTTCAATCCTAAAATTTCATCTTGAAAAATTCTGTAATTTCATTCCCAAAAAAATTTATGACTTTTATAAATAACATACATGCCCGTCAAATATTAGACTCAAGAGGCAATCCAACCTTAGAAGTAGATGTAGTAACCGATAACGGCATTTTAGGCAGAGCAGCGGTTCCATCGGGCGCATCAACCGGAGCGCATGAAGCGGCTGAATTAAGAGACAACGACAAATCGCAATACCTTGGCAAGAGTGTGAACAACGCTGTGAACCATGTAAACACGGTTATTTTAGAAAATTTAAAAGGCAGTTATATTTTTGACCAAACAGAAATAGATGCCCGAATGATTGAATTGGACGGCACCCCGAACAAATCGAATTTGGGCGCCAATGCCATTTTGGGCGTTTCACTGGCTGTTGCAAAAGCAGCCTGTGAGGAAGCCCGTTCGCCATTGTACCGGTATATTGGTGGCGTAAATGCCAACCTGATGCCAATACCAATGATGAACATTTTAAACGGCGGTGCGCATGCTGATAATGGCATTGACTTCCAAGAATTTATGGTAATGCCTGTTGGCGCGCAATCATTTGCTGAAGCATTACAAATGGGCACAGAAGTTTTTCACCATTTAAAAGCAGTTTTAAAAGCCAATAAATTAAGCACCAATGTGGGTGATGAAGGCGGCTTTGCACCAAATTTAAAAAATAACGAAGATGCCATTAAACTGGTGATTCAAGCGATTGAAACCGCTGGATACAAGCCGGGTGAAGATATTTACATTGCCATGGATGCCGCTTCAACCGAATTTTATTTGCCCGAAGAAAAAATGTACCACTTTAAAAAATCAACTGGTGAAAAACTAACACAACAGCAAATGGTGAGCTTTTGGGCTGATTGGTGCAAAAAATACCCAATCATTTCAATCGAAGATGGTTTAGCAGAAGATGATTGGGATGGTTGGAAAAACTTAACCAGTACCATTGGTTCAAAAGTGCAATTGGTGGGTGACGATTTATTTGTAACCAATGTTAACCGCTTATCACAAGGCATCAAAAACCAAACAGCCAATTCAATTTTGGTGAAAGTGAATCAAATTGGCACCTTAACCGAAACTATTAATGCGGTGCAAATGGCCCAAACAAATGCTTACACATCAGTAATGAGTCACAGAAGCGGCGAAACAGAAGACACCACCATTGCCGATTTATCAGTGGCTTTGTCGTGCGGGCAAATAAAAACCGGAGCGCCTTCAAGAAGCGACCGTGTAGCCAAGTATAATCAATTGTTAAGAATAGAAGAACAATTGGGTAACTCAGCCAGATATTTAGGCCAAAGCTTTAAATTTGCAAATAAATAAATAATGTAAAAGCCTTTGTTTATATACGAGTAGGTTGTAATTTAGTAACATCAAAAGATAGGAATTATGGATCCGTTGAAAGAAAAATTTAAATTAAAAGCCGAAGCTTTGTCGGCCGACATCAAAGATATTGTTAAGAACCACGGCGATCTTAAATTAGGTGAAATTACTGTAGCCCAAGTATACCAAGGCATGCGCGGCATGGTTGGCATGGTAACAGAAACATCACGTTTAGATCCTGAAGAAGGCATCCGTTTTAGAGGATATACAATTCCTGAATTGCGAAAACAATTGCCTAAAGCGCCGGGTGGCACAGAGCCTTTACCAGAAGGAATTTTTTATTTGATGCTTGTTGGTGAATTACCAACACAGGAAGACGTTACCTTTATAACAACCGAATGGACCAAACGTAACAATGTACCAAAGCATGTTTTTGACGTGATTGAAGCATTGCCGGTTGATACACATCCCATGACGCAGTTTGTGGTAGGTGTTATGGCCATGCAACGTGAATCTGTTTTTGCGAAAGCTTATGCAAAAGGCATTAACAAAAAAGATTATTGGGATTATGTGTATGAAGATAGCATGAACCTAATTGCGCGTTTACCAAGAATTGCTGCATACATTTATCGTAGAAAATACAAAGGCGGTATTCACATTGAACCTGATCACAAATTAGATTGGGCAGCCAATTTTGCGCACATGTTGGGCTATGAAGAATTCGATATGAAGCGTTTGATGCGTTTGTATTTAACCATCCATGTGGATCATGAAGGCGGAAACGTTTCGGCACACACCACGCATTTGGTTGGTTCAGCTTTAAGTGACCCTTACTTGGCTTTTGCTGCAGGAATGAACGGTTTGGCTGGTCCATTGCATGGTTTAGCCAATCAAGAAGTTTTGAATTGGATCATGGAATTAAAAGAAACTTTGGGTGGTGGTTTACCAACCAAAGACCAAATAGCGGAATACATCAAAAAAACATTAACAGAAGGAAAAGTGGTTCCGGGTTATGGTCATGCCGTATTGCGAAAAACAGATCCACGTTTTACCGCACAACAAGATTTTTACAAAACATACATTAAACACGATGACATTTGTGAAATTGTACAAATGGTGTATGAAGTAGCGCCTCCAATTTTAGAAGGCACAGGAAAAATTAAAAATCCTTGGCCAAATGTTGATGCCCATTCAGGTGCTTTATTGGTGCACTACGGTATGCATGAGTATGATTTTTATACAGTATTGTTTGGTGTAAGCAGAGCGTTGGGTGTATTGGCCAGTTTAATTTGGGACAGAGCAACCAACTCACCAATTGAAAGACCGGGCTCCTTAACCACCGAAAACATCAAAGCTAAAATCAATGCAGCCAAAGAAGCTGCTGCCAAAGCTTAATTTTACAAGATAAATTACTTAAGCCGATTCAATTGAGTCGGCTTTTTTTGGTATTTTTTTCTGTTAAAATGTAATTTTAATCGACGAAATTGGAATATTTATCGTTAAATTCGCATTTTTAATAGATTTTTTTGCGAATCATTTGATTGGGAACAAACCATTTTCCACCTAAAGGATTTGTTGGACGTATTAAAAATTAATCATTGAACGACCTGGTAAAAAAACAGAACATGAAACCGACTTATTCAACCACCATTGAACTTCCTTTCGCGAATATTTACTTTAAAAAAGAAGGTTATATTCATCTTCATTATAAAAATCATTCAACGACATTAGAAGACAATAAAAAAATATTTCAAACCGTGAGAAAAAATTCGGCTTGGGATAAGTGCCCATTCTTAATTAGCGGAGATGAATTTTCGAGTCAAGATAAAGCCTCAAAAGCATTTAACACAAGCCCGGGAGTCACCAAGCACATGTCGGCACAAGCCTTTATTGTTTCAAACGCAATACAGAAAATAACAGTTAATTTTTTTATTAAAATGTTTAAGCCTGCCGTACCATTAAAAATATTTACCAGCGAGGCAGCTGCCATACAATGGCTCATGTCGTTTGTAACCAATAATGTTGTGGCAAAAAAAACAAGCCTTATTTAAATTTCCTTTCATTTTGTATTGAACATTATTCATTTACATTTGTTTCACAATAAACAACATCATGAAAAAAATTATTTATAAAATTTCAAAAACATTTGCATTCATTATCAGCATCATCAGTTTAATGAGCGCTTCTTCTAAAAAGTACACATCCCCCATTCCACCCAATAGCAAAATTTACGATTTTAAATTAAAAAGTATTGATGGTAAAGAAATGAGTTTGGCACAGTTTAAAGGAAAAAAGATGTTGCTGGTAAATGTGGCCAGTGAATGTGGTTACACGCCACAATACAAAAATCTGCAAGCCTTACACGAAAAGTACCAGGATAAATTAGTGGTGATCGGTTTTCCTGCGAATAATTTTGGCGGACAAGAGCCCGGCAGTAGTGAAGAGATAAAAAGTTTTTGTTCCAAAACCTATCAGGTTACTTTTTTAATGATGGAGAAAATTAGTGTGAAAGGAAAAGACACCCATCCTTTGTACCAATGGTTGTGCAACAAGGAACAAAATGGCACTTGCGAGGATTCACCATCTTGGAACTTTAGTAAATACTTGATTGACGAAAACGGTAAAATTATTAAGTTTTTTAAAAGCAACGTTGATCCTTTAAGTGCCGATATTACAAGCTTATTGTAATGGACTAAGCAGTGCTGCCGCCATACAAACGTATAAGCCAGCTGTTTCTGTGCGTAAACGGTTTTCACCCAAATCAATTGCCATTATTTGCTGTTTATTGGCAAGTATAACTTCTTCGTCAGTAAAATCACCTTCAGGACCAATCATTACCAAACTGTTGCGGTTTATAAATTGTATTGAATGAATGGCTGTTTTGGAACTTTGATGACAATGTGCTAAAAATTTCTGTTGCGTATTGTTTTGCTTCACAAAAGCTTCAAAAGAAAGCAAGTCATTTACTTTTGGCAGATAGGCTTGTAAACTTTGTTTGGTAGCGCTTTCTACAATTTTCTGAATGCGATCGATTTTTAAATTAACGCGTTCTGAATTTTTGCATTGAATAAAACTAATTTCATCTAAACCAATTTCAACGGCTTTTTCGAGCATCCACTCAATGCGATCGATTTGTTTTGTTGGTGCAATGGCCAGGTGCAAGTGGTAATTTCTTTTCGCCTTCAATATTGGCTTCATTGTTAATTGCACAGTACATGATTTTTCAGAAACCAAGTCAAGAATTCCTTCAGCGTATAAACCTTTGCCATCAATCAGCGACACCTTGTCGCCTGCCTTTTTTCTCAGCACTTTACAACAATGCCAGCTTTCGTCGGCATGCAAAAAAGCTTTGGCATTTTCTATATCTGCAATAAAAATATTCATCTGTAAATTATTAAAGATTGGCTTGCATATAATCTTGTAAAATAATAATTGCCGAAATGCTATCAACCATTTCTTTATTTTGTCGGTCCTTCTTTTTTAAACCTCCGGCTAACATGGTTTGTTTAGCAATGGCGCTGGTGAATCGTTCATCATAACGCTCAATGCGTTTTTCGGGAAACTTCTTTTTTAAATTTTGCACAAAGGGGTCAATAAAACGGGCGCTTTGACTTTTAATGTTTTGCAAAGTTTTGGGTTCACCAATTACAATAATATCCACGGTTTCTTTTTTAAAATACTGATCCAAAAAAGCCATTAAATCCTTGCTGTGTATGGTATCCAATCCACTGGCAATTATTCTGAGGGGATCAGTTACTGCCAATCCCACCCTTTTGCTGCCGTAATCAATCGCTAGAATTCTTCCCATTAAAAAATAAAAGTACGTAAATTAGATTGATGATTAAAAAAATTGGACTATTAACTTCCGGCGGAGACTCGCCAGGCATGAATGCATGTATAAGAGCCATTGTGCGTACAGCTAATTATCACCACATTGAAGTGATTGGATTTAAAAATGGTTATGAAGGATTAATTGATAATGTGTTTGTGCCCTTAAAACGTGAAAGCGTTTCGGGTATTATTCAAAAAGGGGGTACCATTTTAAAAACTGCGCGCAGTAAGCGATTTATGCTTGAGGAGGGGCTCCAAAAAGCGCGGACTACAATTCTGTTGCATCAAATAAACGGATTGATTATTATAGGCGGGGACGGCTCATTTAAAGGGGCCATGGCCTTGAACAAAGGTTTGGATATACCCATTGTTGGTTGTGCCGGCACCATTGATAATGATTTGGTAGGTACAGATTTTACAATAGGTTATGATACAGCCATTAATACGGTGGTTGAAGCAATTGATAAAATTAGGGATACAGCTGAAAGTCATGACAGGATTTTTGTGGTAGAAGTGATGGGACGTGATGCCGGACTCATTGCATTGCGAAGTGCTATTGCGAGTGGTGCAGAAGCTTTATTGATTCCTGAAATTAAAAACGATTTGGATTTGATGGTGTCGAAAATTAAAAATTGGCGTGCATCAAAAAGCAGCAAAATTATAG
>JBAXXZ010000131.1:0-6188 GCA_037127575.1 Bacteroidota bacterium
ATCAAATTCTGCTCATGTTGTTGAATGCCATGTTCCTAGTTATTTTATTTCTGGCACCTCTCCTTGTATTTTACCTAGTTCTAGCTCATACTATAACTCCCATTTTGGATGTAATCCCACTGGTAATGTATATAATGCGTGTACCTTGTTAAATATTTCTTCTAATTGTTTTACACCATCATATAGTGGTGGTTGTGGGAGATGGTTTTGGTATAGCATTACCCCTGGCATTTCCTTTTATCCGGATTATAATTCACATACCAATACATATTCAAGTTCATTATATTATAGTGGCCTCCAAACAAACAGTTATTTTTGCCCACCAATTTGTTTAACATCAACCCAACTAGACAACTATTATTATGGCGCCATTAGTCTTGGAAATAGCACTGCCCCTGCTGGATTTGTACTATTATATTTTGGCTATGCCCCACAAGGTATTGTCATACATTCTAGTTCTAATACAATGGCAGAGCTTGGTTGGGATTTGAATATTCAGCATGGAAGAAGAATGTGCCTATCTGAATTACCTGACTGATGAAAGCTTTTCTTAGTCCATTTATTTTTTGGCTTGTAATCTGTGGTTTGTTAAAAACAGATGATGTCCATTCACAATTTTTTGGTTGTAGGGCAAATAACCCAAAAAACTATTACCAAATGGTTTTAAAGTATCCCCAAGATTCTTTGTACCGAGTTTATAGTATTCGTTATCCATTGTCGGTGGCTAATAATACAATACAACCAATCATTTATATTTTTGGTCAAAATTTAAAACTAAAGGATAGCATTTTATTACCTAGAAACTATTCGTTTAATTTTTCCGGTCCAATTGAATTTAATAATACGCTCTATTGGATGGCGGCTAATGACAGCTACACTTGCGGTTTTACAGGTGCGGACATTTGTTATGGCGACACCATTTCAGTGTTTAAATTCAACACTGATTACAGTATAGTTTCTAAAAAAAAGATTACCATTGATGTTAACTACTATTACCCCAGACTTGTAAAATATAATGGGGGATTTTTTTATGCACATGGGCTGGTTACCAATTTCCCTTATGGCATCGAGAAAATATTTAAGCTTAATAATCAACTAAATAAGATTGATTCCAGTTTTTTAAATTCCGGATATGGGAACCCGATTTCATTAATACACGATAAAATTTTTCTGCCTGGACGAAATTTACCCTTGCCATGTCAACCTCCGGCATCTAACTCCGGAGACAGAACAAGTTTAATAATCGACACCAACTTTATACCCATTGCCTGTGATAGTTATAGTAATATGGGCACTTATACATTCAACACTTCGCCTTTACAAACAGCTATAATCCAATGTAAGTCCTATCCAATGCCATATTTGACTCAAATTAGCCGGACCAAGTACTTAGTTTTCGGGAGCGTGTTGGGCTTTTTTAAAGGCAACTTTCCACAAAGCAACTCTCATTACGGCGTTGTTACTGCAATAAAAGACCATAATCAAAATGTAGTAAAAGCAAATTTTTTTGGTAATGATGATTATGAAACTTCCTTTTCAGAAGTAGCAGATTTTTATGACATTGATAAGTCTTCTATAGCCTTTGTTGCAAGAGTTGACAGCTTAGGCGCCGGTAACTTTAATCCTACTTTAAACATGCGCTCCAAAATAATGGTCGTGAAAATGGATACCATGGGAAATGTGATTTGGAAACGGTTCTACGGAGGCGAACAGTACTATCAGCCCCGAGGGCTTATTTTCAGCCCTGATGGCGGTATATTGGTTTCAGGCATACGCTTCGATTCCACCGCTGCTGCTAACAAAGGCATGCCAGGCATTAGCGAGTCCTTTCTTTTAAAATTGGATTCCGCCGGAAACTATAATTCAGTGGGGATTGTTGAACAAAACATAAAGAATATTTACGCAGTTAAGGTCCATCCAAATCCTGCTAAAAATCAAATCCAATTTGAATTATCAAACACCAATATAAGTGCCATTGTGATTTCTGCTTTGGATGGCAAACAAGTTTACCTGAATGAGCATTATGCCGCGAATACAAACATTAATATTGAAACGCTTTCAAATGGCATGTATTTCTATCACATTTGGACAGATCAGCATTTTTACACCGGTAAATTTTTAAAAGAATAATAGAATTTTACCTTTTGAATTTATAACCACTCTTTTAAAATGAAAACAGCTAATTTGGCGAAATTTTCGAGCTCAATTAATTCATTTTATTAAACTTTCATTTTTCTGAAATAAGTTTCCGGCGTTATGAAAAATTTGCTTTGCTTTTTCAATTTTTTGCTCGGCATCATTTTCATCAACATTCAATGCAGAAAGATTTCTTAATTCTGACGAAAGTTCCAAGGCTATTGCATTGCCAGTTACACTTTTTTTAGTTTTTACGTTCATGATTAGTTGTTTTTGATTGATTAATAATTCTTCAAATTCTTTGAGGCTTATAACTCTTTTATATATTAGTTCGCTTGCCACTTGTTCAATTTTTGGCCAATGTTTATTAACTAAAAGTTCACACCTTTCACATAAAAAATTTATATATGATTGAGCCAGCTTTTCGCCACACATCTCGCTCCGAAGGCTTTCCGTGCCGGCTCTCAGCGCTGATAATCCTTCGGCTTCAAATTCAATATCTTCAAAAAAATTTCATTAAGTAAAGGGGCTGTAGTTTCAATCCTACAATTCACTTTTAATTTTATAATTGCCGCAGGATTAGCGACGCGCAGGGCTAATACGCAGAATCCTGCGGAGCGGGAGAATCTCAAGGCTTGGCCAATATAACATTAGTGCCAGAATCAATCAAATAACTGTTCAAATTTAGACAGGCCTAAAACAAAGGCAAAAAAAATCCCCATGTTGACTTTAACAGGGGGATTTTTTATGAAGCTTTGTTGTTAAACTTTCGGCCTTAAAAAAGCTAGAATTTTTTCTACGCTTTCTTTGGCATCACCATACAACATATCGGTATTTGGCTTGTAAAACAAAGGATTTTCAACACCGGCATAACCCACCGACATTGAGCGTTTCATCACAATTACTTTTTCGGCTTTCCAAGCTTCAATTACAGGCATACCATAAATAGGACTTGATGGATCATCTTGCGCGCCGGGATTTACCACGTCGTTGGCACCAATTACCATCACCACATCGGTATCAGGAAGGTCTTCGTTGATCTCATCCATTTCAAGTACAATGTCATATGGTACATTGGCTTCTGCCAATAAAACATTCATGTGTCCCGGTAAACGTCCGGCTACAGGATGAATCGCAAAACGAACTTTTTTACCGGCTTTGCGAAGCACTTGCACCATTTCATGAATGGGGTATTGCGCTTTTGCAACGGCCATACCATAACCCGGTACAATCACCAATGATTTGGCTTCTTTTAATAAGGTGGCTGTTTCTTCGTGTGTGATAGAAGTAACTTCGCCTTCCATTGCCTTGGCATCGCCGCTTGCAGCAGGTGCATTACCAAATCCGCCAAAAATAACCGAAAAGAATGAGCGGTTCATGGCTTCACACATAATGATTGAAAGAATGGCGCCTGAACTACCCACCAATGCACCGGTCACAATTAATAAATCGTTTCCTAACATAAAGCCGGCAGCAGAAGCGGCCCAACCTGAATAGGAGTTTAACATCGACACCACAACAGGCATATCGGCACCGCCAATGGCCATTACCAACATCACGCCAATGAAACATGAAATAGCGGTCATGATGTATAAATAAATCAACCCATCAGTTCCTTCAGCCATTGAGAACATTACACCCAATACAATTGAAATAAGTACCAAGCTAATGTTTACCAAATGTCGACCCGGATACAACAATGGTTTACTGCGCACCTTGCCTTCTAATTTTCCCCAAGCAATGATGGAGCCCGTAAATGTAAGCGCACCAATAAATACACCAATAAACACTTCAACCAAATGAATGCTGTGTTCGGTTGGTGCAAGGTTGTGGGTTTTAGGATCGAGGTATGAACCAAAACCAACCAACACGGCAGCTAAACCAACAAAACTATGCAGGATGGCTACCAATTGAGGCATGGAGGTCATTTCAACACGTCGCGCCAATAATACACCAATAACAGATGCAATGGCAATGGCTGTAATAATGTAGGTATGGCCTTCAACGCCATCACCTAGTACAGTGGCAATTACGGCAATTATCATCCCAACGATGCCGTAAAACACGCCACGTTTGGCCGATTCTTGAGAAGATAAACTCCCTAAACTTAAAATGAACAGAATACTGGCAAATAAGTATGCAGCGGTCTGAATTTGTTGTGCGATCATATAGTCTCTTATTTTTTAAACATATTCAACATACGGTGTGTTACCACAAATCCGCCTACAATATTAATGCTGGCCACTAAAATGGCAATGAATGCCAAAATGGTCATTGGACTCGAGAAATCACTGTTTGTTTGCAGCAAGCCCCCAACAATGATGATTCCGCTGATAGCATTGGTAATAGCCATAAGCGGCGTGTGTAAGGAGTGTGATACATTCCAAATTAATTGCCAACCGATAAACACCGCCAATACAAACACCGTAAAGTGTTGCATAAACTCACCCGGTGCAAATTGACCAAGCATCCATAAGAACAAACCAATTACAGCTAAACGGATCACCATTGAGCGCGTTTGTTTTTTTCCTAATTCTTCTTCTGTTGGTTTAGGCGCTTCGGCTTTTACTTGTGCTGCTGTTTTTGGTGCAGAGCTAACAGGCAATGGCTGTGGCGGCCAATTAATTTTTCCGTTATAAGTCACCATGGCGCGCGATACAACCGCATCTTCCATGTCGATTTTAAATTTATCGGCTTTGCCCATATCATCTAATAAATGACATAAGTTATTGCCGTAAAGTTGTGATGCTTGGGTAGGCAATTGACTTAATTTACCAATAATTGTTACGCCATTATCGGTTGTATAAACTTCACCCGGCTTGGTTAATACGCAGTTACCGCCGCTTGAGGCCGCTAAATCTACAATCACCGAACCCGGTTTCATGGCAGCCACGTGATAATCTAAAATTAATTTAGGAGCGGGTTTGCCCGGAATTTGCGCGGTGGTAATAATGATATCAACTTCTTCGGCTTGTGCTTTAAAGAGTGCCATTTCGGCATCAATAAATTCCTTACTCATTTCTTTTGAGTAACCCGATGATGTAGCACCGTCTTCTTCTAATTCAACAGTTAAAAACTGAGCGCCCATCGACTCTATTTGTTCGGCTACTTCTTTTCGTGTATCAAAAGCACGAACCACGGCGCCCAGGGAATTAGCAGCACCAATGGCCGCTAGTCCTGCTACACCTGCACCAATTACAAGCACTTTAGCAGGCTCAACTTTACCTGCAGCAGTTATTTGACCATTTAAAAATCTGCCAAAATAAAATGAACCTTCAATCACTGAACGGTAACCGGCAATGTTGGCCATCGACGACAACACGTCCATTTTCTGGGCTCTTGAAATACGCGGGATGGCATCCATGGCCACGGCGTTTACCTTTTTATCGGCCAGTTTTTGAAGCAGCGCTGGATTTTGAGCCGGCCACAAATAGCTTAGCAATACCAAGCCTTCGTGCATCATGTCAATTTCATTCGCTGCCGGTTCTTTTACTTTTAAAACAATATCCGACTGACCATAAATTTCGGCGGCTGTGCCTAAAATTTTGGCACCTGCTTCCTCAAAATCTTTGTCCGAATATTGCGCTTTTATACCTGCATTGTGCTGAATGTACACTTCAAAACCTTGCTTCTGCAGTCTTTTCACGGTTTTTGGGGTGGCCGCCACCCTTAGTTCATCAGGAAATATTTCCGCTGGAATACCAACTTTCATATGATTTAAATTAAGTGGCCCAAAGAACGCAAATTTATTAAAGAAATAAAAGTTGCGAACCAATTAATTAAAGTATCTATTCGCCCTTATAAAAGAGTTGAGGCCGCCTGATTTTGGTGCGTTCAACACTTTGTTCATGCCGCCATTGCTCTATTTTTGCAGTGTGGCCGCTAAGTAGTACTGATGGCACTTCCCAGCCGTTAAAGGTGGCCGGGCGGGAATATACCGGGGGGGCAATTAAATTGTCCTGATAAGAATCATACAAGGCCGAAGTTTCGTCGTTTAAAACACCCGGAATTAAACGAATAACCGCATCGCACATTGCTGCGGCCGCTAATTC
>JBAXXZ010000132.1:0-6174 GCA_037127575.1 Bacteroidota bacterium
AAGCAGGAATGTTGGCATGGTTTAACATGTTGATCAGGAGGTTGGCCTTGTCTTTACAATCGCCATATTTGTTGTTTAGAATTTTTTCGGCGGGACGCGGAATAAAACCATTGGGCCCTTCTTCAAATGCCACGTATTTGATGTTTTTTTGAACCCAATCATATATGACTTTAATTTTTGACAATGTATCGTTGTTGTTTTGAATAAGTTGTTGGGTGATGCGGTTGAGTTCATCGTTATTGGATGCCAACATGGTTTTAATTTGTGTGTTGTAATATTTAAAGAGGTTAGAAGTTGTGCCGGCAAGACTGATCTCTTTTCCTGCTGCGGTGTATGATATTGGAATAATAAAAAGGTGGGGCGTATAATAGGCAATGTCTTCGGCTTGGTCTTCAAAATCGATTGGTACGCGATTATGCCCGCTAAAAATATGGATTGTTTGTTTTTTTTCTTTTTTAATGATGTGAATGATGCCGCTTGAATCGCCAACAAACACAAATTTCATTTTAAGAAAATCAGGAATCACAATTTTATAATTCAATTGTTGTATAGGCATTTCAAGATTAAAAATAAAACGCGATGTTAAGAGTGGGTCGATTCCCCTACATGAAAATTGCAATTGGGAACGATCACCCGGTTTAAAACTTGGCAAAGAAAAGTGGCGTTGAATTTGGTCTTCATAAAAGATGCCTTCGCTGGCAACGGTTTTGGAATAGAACTGATTGATTTTTTTACCCTTAAATCGTCCCGACTTAGAGGCGCGTAACATTTTGGCTTTTAACTTGACGTTATTTGTATAATAATCTGAATAGGTAATACTTTGCGGACCTGAATAACTCGATTTATCAGTCGGGTAAGTGGCTTCTTTCAGAATCTCATAATCATACACCAATTTATTTTCAATTAATTTAAATTCAATTGAAGCATTGTAGAAATTGTAAAATTCATTTTTTTTGGTTTCTTGCAAAAAATCGTAGGCGTCAAAATTTTGCTGGGCATTATATTGAATAAAAGCCAAGCAGAATAAGAGGAGGTATTTTAATTTATTTTTCAAAGGCGTAACCATTTACATAGATATATGTTTTAATTAGTTTGCCTGTTTTGTCGTAGCGTCGCTCGGTGCCATTTTTACGGTCGTTGATATAATAACATTCGCTTTTTAAAATACCATTGTCGTAAAATGTTTTTTCAATTCCATTGTTGTCGCCATTCTTGGTTTCTTGTTGAATTTTTAACTGGCCGTTGATATAGAATTCTTTGTACAAGCCGTCGCTTTCATCATTCAGGTAGTTACAATCCAAGTATTTATTGCCATTAAAGTAATAAGCCAAACGCGATCCTTCAATATAACCGTTTTTAAATGTCATCAAGCGCGATTTTTGTCCGCTGGCGTAATACGCAATCACCTCGCCGCTTTCATTGTTTAATGGAATGGGCCTTATGTTTTGTTTATTTTTGTCAGGATAAGTGTAAGATAAAACAACCCCGTCGTCGTAATTTAATCTTAATGCGAGTGATCCTTCTTCGCCAAAATAATCGGAAATACTATCCATTTCGCCATTTAAATAATAACGTTCCATGTACAATTTGTTGTTTTCGTAAAACCATTGTTTTTTGCCGTTTAGTTTTCCATTTCGATAGTTTTCGACGTAATCTAATTTCCCGAATTCGTCATAAACGGTTTCAGTGCCGTTTTTATCACTGTCGATGTACTGGATGCTTGAGAATAAATTGCCCTCAATATCAAAATTTTGTACTGTGCCGTTTAATGCGCCGTACACATAATTGGCGGTACATTTGGTTTTACCGTTGGGATGGTATTCTACATATTTGCCATGGCGTTTGCCGTATTTTGTTTTGTATTTTTCTTTTAAGGCACCATTATCATATTTTGCTTGAACATCACTGCTGTCTTTATTAAATAAAATGCTTTGATATGCTTTGCCTGTGGTGTCGAATAGTTCAGTTTTATCGATGCTGATATCTGAATAATAATTTCTGCTTTCAACGCGGCCTTTTACATCATAAAAGTCGCCGTAACCAATCATTTCGTTATTGCTGTAATAATATTTTTCTTTTAAAGCGCCATTTTTGTAATACACTTTATAAGGACCAACCAAAGAACCCAATTGGTAGTAGCCCTCGGTTTCAATCTGACCGCTTTGGTAATAGGTTTTAAAGTAACCATCGAACTCATTCTCTTTGCAAAAAAATTCTTGGTACACTTTACCTGTTGGATAGAAGCGGGTGTTTAAGCCTTCGTATTTTCCGCTTTTTAAATTCACTTCTGCATACTTAGTTCCATTGCGGTAATAACTTACAAATACACCTTCTTTTTGATTGTCTTTATATTTTCCTTCTTCTTGTATGCTACCTTCGGCGTAATAATCTTTAAAGGTATAATCGCCGCCTTTGTTTTTTGTTTCGGAAATGATTTTTTGTCCCTTGTCATAAAAAAGCGAAGTGATCAATTTATTGTTATTGTATTTAGCTTCATTAAAGAGAATTCCATTTTTGCCATAATATTTGGCATCACCGTCTAATTCTTCATTTTTATTGTAATTGATAACACTCTTTAAAGCGCCGTTAAGGTAATATTCCGTCCATTTGCCAATCATCTTACCTTCTTTGTAAGTGCCTTCCTTGCTTTTTTTACCGTTTTCATGGTAATACACCCAAACGCTGTCTTTTTTACTGTTCTTATAAGCGCCAATGTATTCAAGCTTTCCAGACAGGTAATAATTTTTTGTTTGCCCTTCGGTTTCGCCCATTTTAAAATAACGTTCTTCCGACACTTTTCCGTTTACTGAATAATTGATCACTTTGCCATTGGCTTTGTTATCGAGGAATGTAGCATCAGTAATTTTAATACCTAAATAGTTGTATGAGGAATAAGGACCGTTTTGCAAATTGTCTTTGTATATTGATTTTTCTTTAATGGCGCCGGTAGAAGAATAACTTAGAATTTCGCCTTCCAATTTGTCGTTGATGTATTTTCCGATTTCTTTTATTCTACCGTTGGTGTGGTATAGTTTATAAACACCATTTCGCTTACCGTTAGTCCAGTTAACTTCACTTTTTGGCGCCCCATTGTCGTAGGCGCCTTTCCATAAACCATCGGGCTCACCCGCCAAATAGTTGCCTTCACTTTTTAAGATGCCGTTGTTATAATAAAAATACCATTTGCCGATTAATTTATCCTCGGTATTTTTTAGTCCTACCGATTCAATATTGCCTTTTTTGTAGAAGTAGCGAAATCCTTCAACTTCCTTGTTGTTGATTGTGTGTTTAATTTCCTTGGCAAAATTGCGGGTTAATTCGTAAAAGAAGGTAATGTAAGTGGTTAATTCTTTTTCGTGCTTTTTAATTTGACTCTGCACTTCTTCTTTGTTTAATCCCGCAAAAATATAATACATGCTTTCTACAAAATAGCCTTTTTCCCAAATGGTACTGAATACTTTTCCGTAAAAGTTGCTGTAAAAATTTAAATCACTGCGATCGTATTTATATTTTTCTGAAACAATTTGGCATTGTTTGGTAATGTCGGTATAAGTTAATTTTACTTTGGTTTTGTAAGATTCAATTTGTGCTGCACGCGATTTAATGAGTTCGTCTAATTCGGCATTAACATTGTTGCCAAAGGCGATACCGTTGTTCACGGTTGAAAAGTTGTTGTTACACAGTTTTTGTAAATTACCCAAACCACCAAGGGCTCTGTCGCTGTTGTTTTCGAGATTTAAGAAAAACTGATAAGCAAGCATGGCTTCTGTAAAATGACCATTGCGGGCCGCCAGTTCGGCCAATTGTAAATGTGTGCCGGCGTGAAAAGGATTTAAAGTAGCCGATTTAATTAAATAGCGCAGAGCGGTTGAATCATTTTTTTTGCCGATGTATGACACGGCGGTTTCGAAATAATACTTATGGTAATAAGGAAATTTTTTCATGCCCTCTTTGTAATAATAAATACTTGAATCTTGTTTGTCCATGTAATCATAAATACTGCCCAACAAATCATAATAATCTTTTTCTTCGGAGGTTTTTAAACTCAAGCCGAGTAAACAATATCTCACTGCCGTTGTGTATTCTTTCTGCTCAGAATAAGTGAGGGCCATTTCGTAAATGGCATAATGGTAATTTGAATCACAGACATTGATTTTTTTGTATTCTTCCAAAGCGGCCGAAAATTCTCCTTTATCGAATAATTTAATCCCAGCATCAATGCGTTCTTGTCCGCTAACAAAGGCGTCGCCAATAATTTGACCAAAACTTTTTTGACTGATTATAATAATTAATAAAAGGCAGCTTAGTTGTTTTAGTTTTTGTTGCATAAGTGAGTTTTTTTTAATTTATTTTGGATGGCTTTAGTTGCAATTGGTTTTGACCAAGTCAAGTACTTCAGAGCCGTATATGTCGGTAAAACCTTTTTTTAATGCCGTTTGAAAGGCTTCGCAGGCCTTGTCTTTTTCTTTCTTTTTAAGGTAAATCAAGCCCAAATTTTTATAGGCAAAAGAATTATTTGGTTTGTTTTTAATGGATTTTTGAATAAGGTCAAAGGCCTCATTGGTTTTACCCAGCTTTAAATAGGAAAAACTTTTGTTACTCAGCACAAAGCCGTCGTTTGGTCTGAGTTTTAGTGCTCTGTCGAAATAATACAATGATTCTTGGTATTTTTCTTGCGAGCTTAATTCGTAACCAAGGTTGCTAATGGTCGACACGTCGTTGGAATCTAATAAATATACTTTTTTGAGCAGTTGAACAGCTTTGTAGGATTCTTTGAGGTAGCCGTAACATGTGCTAAGGTTCACGTAGGCGCCGCGGCAGCGACTGGATAAGGAATCGATTTTAAGTGCATCAAAACAATCTTTCATGGCACTGTTGTAATTTTGTGTGTACAATTTTGCGCCGGCTCTACTGATATAGGCCAAAGTTTTAACGGTATCGTTTTTGGCGTATTTAATGGCCATGTTAAAATCGTTGATGGCGTCTTGAATTAATTCGGAATTCACCAAAATGGCGCCTCTTAATAAGTATGATTCGGAGAAATTACCGGAGAGATTAATGGAAGCGGAAAAATCCTCGTAGGCTGCTTGGAATTTTTTAAGTTCGTAATTGGTATTGGCGCGATAATAATAATCGAGGTAATCGGCTTCTTTGTTTTCAACCAATTTGTTGTAAATTTTTAAGGCCTCTTTGTAATTTTTTTTACTGTAGGCCTCTTTGGCTTTTTGAGCATCGCTAATTTGCGCTTGAATGAAGGCGCTTAGGTTGATTAGAACGATAAACAGAATGTTTTTAACCTGCATATATGCTTGAAAGATAAAGAAAAATATTTAAAGTAAAAATGGGTTTTTATAAGTGGTTGTTTTTGGAATTAACCACTAAGTCCGATAGATCTAACACAAAGGACAGAGAGATGAAATAAAGGGCCGCCGAGATTAATCATGAATCTTAATTCATCATAAATAATCAGCGTTATCAATGTTCCATTTAAAAAATGAAGGAATTTTTTTAGCGAAAACCATCGACAACATCCAATGATCGCATCCTTTGGATCCTCGTTTTTTATTTTAGTCCAGAATTCCAATAGCATCGTCTTCGCATTTATGACCTAAAATAAAAAAGTCCCGCGTGAGCGGGACTTCATTGATGCATTCTGTGGTCTCGGAGGGGTTCAAACCCCCAACCTCCTGATCCGTAGTCAGGTGCTCTATTCAGTTGAGCTACGAAACCATATTTTTCAGGCTGCAAATATACGGTTTTTTCTAAAAAGCAATGCCAATTTCTGTTTTTGAGTGAAAATTATTTATTTACTTTGGTGACGAATTCATTTTTTTAGATCCCTTATGCAAACAATTATAGAAGCCGCTTGGCTAAACAGAGAATTACTAAAAGACAAAAAAACACTTAACACCATTAACGAAGTAATTGAATTACTCGACAAGGGTCAGTTGCGTGTGGCAGAGCCAAAGGCTGACGGTACTTGGCAGGTGAACGACTGGGTGAAAAAGGCGGTGATTTTGTATTTTCCAACACGAAAAATGAGCACCATGGAAGTAGGTCCTTTTGAATACCACGATAAAATGGCTTTAAAATTAAACTATGCCGCTTTGGGCGTGCGTGTTGTGCCGCCTGCTGTGGCTCGTTTTGGTGCTTACCTGGCCAATGGTGTGATCA
>JBAXXZ010000133.1:0-6168 GCA_037127575.1 Bacteroidota bacterium
TCATTTAACAACAAATCAAATTTATTATGGAATAGATTTTTACCAATCAATGTATCAGTTACACTAAATGAATCATAAAATCCTTTCATCCAACCGTGCATGCCGCTAATGGTATCATAAGGTGCTGTTAATTCAACTGAGATGCCATTTTTAAAAATTAACTTCATAGCAATGGCGCGTGAGGTGGCCGTGTCTTTTAAAATACATTCGTACTTATATTGTGCTTTGCTGAACGAAGTGTGTTTGTTACTGATGACTAAGCTGGTGGTGTTTTTCATTATTTCATCCACCTTTTTGTCCAATTCGCTGCTATCACGAAAATCGTAATTATTATATTTTTCAAAAATCAAATTCACATATTCATTGCTTGAAGGAGAATAATAATATTTGGCTGAACTTCTGTAATCGTAATCGTTGGCAATTACCGGTTTTGGTGTGGCCTTTTCGTAAGCTTTAGCGAGTGCTTCATTAAACTTACTTAAAGCATCTTCCGATACTTCATCTTTTGCCTTAAAACAAAAATCTTTATCTGTAATATCTTTCAAAGTATTTACATAAGCAAAGTTGCTCAAGGCAAACGACTTCATAAAATCTGTTTCAAATTGTTTCTCTTTGCCGGAAATCAAGTATTGAAAATAATAATGCACACCTTTAATAATAATTTTGGCACTTAAAAACTCACCAAACACATTTTTACCACTTAATCGAATGGCAGGATGCCCTTGTTCGCTTGTAAGGCTTGTTGAGGGCGTTAATGTAAAACCATAATTCAATAAAGTATGTTTTGCCAATTGGTTCAATTCAAATGTATCCTGTTCTAAATAATTAAAATCATTGTACACCACTTGTTTAACACCATAATACAACTTGTTATTTAAGTCATAAGCATACAAGTCCTCTACCAAACCTAATAGGGAAGAATTATCATTTTTGGTATACACATAATTGGCCGGTAATTTTACAGAAAAGCCTTTTGTGGGTGGCACAAAATCAACAGTACGTGTAGATGCCGATTTAAAAGTGATGGAATTAAAAAATTGCTTGGCTTCACTTCCTGTTGCGTAGGTATTCTTTCCCCCCAATTTAAACAAAATCACTTCCATATCGGTCACAAAAATTTGATAGTGTTGTAAATCGCCCGATCGGGTTTCATTAATAATTTCGATGCCTTTAATGCCATTATTTGATTCAATGGCATTGTGCTTAACGATGCGGCCCGGAATATTTTCAAAAACCAAACTATCTAATTTCACCACAATTTGATTGGCACTTAAATGTGCCAAGGGTCCGAAGTAATTTAAACGAACAATGGTATAAAAACTTCCATTCACCATATCGGCGTTTATTTGGTACTTTAAATTTTCGAGATTCACCAAGCTGTATAACTTCCCCGGCACTTGCACCGAAAAGATGGAATCAATAGCGAATTGTTTTTGAAAACTAACGGGTTTCACTATGGCGTCTAATTCTTCCCGTCGCTTATGACTTCGCTTTGTAATGTTTGGATAAACTGCTTCCACTTTGTAGCCTTTTAATCGTAACAATTCAATTAAACCATGCCCACCGGGCAAATGGGCTGCCCCTACTCCCGAAAATATACTCTGACGCTTTAATACCGAATCGATGGTATTGGCAAAAAAATCATTTCTATCGTCAATTAAATAATGTTGGTTGTTTTTGCTGCCAGTGAGTTTACTTAAGCTGTCAAGCAAATCCAAATTGCCTTCACGGTAGGCGTCTTCAATTTTTTGGAAAGTTAAAAATGCATTTCTATCACCATAATTATTGCCTTCACCCGAATCGGGAATGGCTGCTAATCGGGCTTTGATTTCTGACATGCCAAAGCTTTCTAAACTGATGATTTTTTTATTCAGCTTGGCGGCACTTTGAAAAATAAATAAATCAATGTAAGTACTTACTTCAAAATTTTGCCTTTGTTGGTTTTGACGGTACAGTAAACCATCAATGATATCAGGATCATAACTTAAAATACCTTGAAGCATCCGCCTATCAGCCAAATTGGGCTTAAATGCACTTTCATAAAAATTAGGGCTGAGGGCACTGGGTCGAAAACGATTTAACTCCGACAATTCGCCGGTTTGTTCCATGCCGTCGAGCCATTCACCGGGATTGGTTTCAAGACCAACTACTTCAACACTTTGCAAAGCTTCAAAAAATTGTTCCGATAAATTAAAGGCCAATTTATTACTCACATGCATGGTGCCATATAAGTAGGAAGGTTTTTTAAGACCATTCCCCGAAATTTTCCATAATAAACTGGGATAACGTTGGGTTTTTTGAGCAAAAATTAATACCGGAAATAATAAAATAATAAGAAACTGCCTCATATCCCTAAATTCAACATAAACATAACAAATTTATTTGTCTTGACGCTTTTAGCAATAATTTTTAAGCCTTTTTAAGAATGATCAACAAGAAAAAAAGAGAATCAATTATGTAGATTTACCTTTAAAGAGTTTGTCCAATGCCGATTTGGCCTTATCCTCAATTTGTTTCAAGGCAATCACTTGTTCAGCGTCAACATCACCTTTTGACTTATTGTCTTGCTTCACCTTCATCAAATCTTGAATCGACTTTTTGGTGTCTTTAAAATCTTTCAAATCCTGACGAAGATCGTTAGAATCATTTTGAACCTTGGTTTTTTTATTGGATTTAGCTTTTACCATAACTGAATTTAAATACGAAAGATAAACATTATTCTTGCAATTCAAATCCTTTAATTAATGTGCCAAAGTAGACAAATACCTTTCGGCATCCAAAGCCCCCATGCAACCGCTACCCGCTGCGGTAACAGCCTGACGGTAGGTTTTATCGGCACAATCGCCCACGGCAAAAACCCCTTCAATATTGGTACGGGTGCTGCCAGGTTGAATAATAAGGTATCCCTGTTCATCCATGTTTAATTGCCCTTTAAATAAATCGGTATTCGGCTTATGACCAATGGCCACAAAAAATCCGGTAACATCAAAGGTTTTTAAACTGCCGTCGTTCATATTTTTCACCACAACGCCTTCAACTGTTTCTTTTCCTAAAATGTCGGCTGTTTCTGAATTCCAAAGAATTTCGATGTTCGGGGTGGTTTCCACCCTGCGCTGCATGGCTTTACTGGCGCGCATTTGATCACGGCGAACAATCATGTATACCTTCTTACACAATTTCGATAAATATGTTGCTTCTTCTGCTGCGGTATCTCCGGCGCCAACAATGGCCACCTCCTGACCTTTAAAGAAAAATCCGTCACAAACGGCACAAGCACTAACGCCACCGGCATTCATTCTTAAACGGGTTTCATTTTCTAGTCCCAACCATTTGGCACTCGCACCGGTTGAAATAATCACTGTATCGGCTGTTATTTCAATGGTATCATCCACCCACACCTTTTTTGGCGTGCTATTTAAGTCTGCTTTGGTTACCAAACCAAAACGTACTTGGGTACCAAAACGCTCAGCTTGGGCTTTTAAATCTTCCATTAAAACCGGACCAGTCACCCCTTTAGGATAGCCAGGAAAGTTATCCACTTCTGTGGTTTCGGTTAATTGTCCGCCGGGTGTTAAACCGGTGTATAAAACAGGTTTTAAATCAGCGCGGGCAGCGTAAATGGCAGCGGTATAGCCGGCAGGACCTGACCCAATAATCAAACAATGTATATGTTCTGGACTTTGCATAGTAAAAATTTTAGGATGCAAAGTTAAACTTGAAGCTCAAACAATACTTACATCTATCAGCTAATTTTAAACAATTTGTGAATTGTTTTTAGCAGGCTTAAAAGCAATAAAAAAGGCCGATTTCTATTTCAGAAACGGCCAATTTATGATGTACGGAATAACTTTATTTTAAGTTTGCTTTAATAAATGCCATGGCATTGGCAAAGGCATCGTCGGCAAAATCTTTGTTATAAATTGGATTACTTGGATTGGCAAATGCGTGATTAGCACTATACTGTTTAACGGTTAACACCTTTTTAGCACTTTTCATGTTGGTTTCAAATTTTGAAACAATGTCTTTGTTAATCCATTGATCTTGATCGGGCCAAATAAATAAAATGGGAGGATTCAAGGTTTTAATTTTTTCCATTTTATCTTCAGGCATACCGTAATACATTACACAAGCCTTGCTTTTTTTCTCCGCCAATAAACTGGCCTGCATGCTCCAGCCGCCACCAAAACACCAACCAATTGTGGCAACTTTTACATCAGTACCCATATAAGCCAATACAGCTTTAATAATATTTTGTGCCCGATCTGAATTAACAGCCTGCATGTATTTTGCAGCCGAGTCTTTTACTGAAGCCACTTTACGGTCGTATAAATCAATGGCGATTACATTCACATTGTCTAAATTTTTATAAATGCGTTCTGCTTCTTGTTTAATGTAATCATTTAAACCCCACCATTCGTGAAATACAAGTACATAATTTTTACTCGGTTTTGCAGATTTAATTTCATAAACATGTGCATCCTGCCCATCCGCTGATTTCAACGAAATGTCTTGACCAATTGGATTTTCCAAAGCAAAAGGTTTGGGATCTAAGTGTGCCGCTACAAATTGTTTGTCGTGCGTTAACATGGCGAATGTTTCACCGGCATTGCTTTTCATACAACAGCTATTTTGTGCCATTGCGATACTTGATGCAATCACTGCTATGGTGAAGTAGATTCCTTTTTTCATAATTTAATTGAAGTTAAACAGTTATAAAACAAATTTAATGCATTAATTGTTTTATTCATCTAAAATAAAAGTAAGAAGCATGACTTAAATCATTAATCATTTCAAAGGTGTTTATAATTAATTAGGTTATATTCGTTTCTTAGTTAAACCTTTAACTAATTATTGAATCAAAACAAAAATCTTTTATCTCGTCCTATGAAGTACATCATCTTTTTTTTACTGTTCGCTTGTTTACCTGCGTTTTCTCAAGTCCCAACTTATACTGTAAGCATGAACAACAGCGCCCCAAAAGGTTATTATATGTTTGCCCCAATAAAGTTTACACAAACAAAATCTGATCAATTTTTGGTGGATGGAGATGGCGACCTGGTGTTTTATCGTGCCTTTCCTACATTCCGAACATTTGATTTTAAAAAACACCCCAACGGAAAGGTGAGTTACTTTGATTCTTTTTACAATTATTTTATTGTCATGGATAGTTTGTTTAATAATATCGACACGGTTAAAACTGCTGGATATTATACAGATGTTCATGATTTAATTATTTTACCGAGTGGTCATTATTTACTAATGGGGGTCGAAACCACAGTAACCGATTTAAGCGCTTACCACATGTTTAAGCACACCCACGCTGCGGGAAGCACATCAGCCAAATGGCAAGCAGCGGTTATACAAGAACTTGATACCAATAATATTATTCATTTTCAATGGCATGCCAATACCCACTTTCAATTTGATTCGGCCGATCCTTTTTGGTTAAACGATTCCGACATCGTAGATTGGACACATTCAAATTCACTTGAGCCCGATACCGATGGCAACATCATTATGTCGTCGCGCCATTTCAACGAAATCACCAAAATAAATAGAACCACAGGCGCTATTATGTGGCGTTTTGGCGGCAAATACAATCAGTTTGCTTTATTGGGTGATACAACTCCGTTTTATGGTCAACACGATGCACGCCGATTAAAAAACGGTCATATTACTTTGTTCGACAATGGCAATCATTTTAATCCACACCCGGCCAGAGCACTCGAATATGAATTGGATGAAGAAGCCATGACCGCCAAATTGGTTTGGTCGTACATTTATGACAGCCTCATGTACAGCAATGCCATGGGCAATGTACAACGTCTTCCAAACAAACAAACCTTGGTAAATTACGGTGCAACCAATACCAATTCGATGTGCTTTAATGTGGTGGATAGTTTGGGTCAGGAAGTGTTTAATCTCACCTTCCCTACCGGTCTTTATAGTTACCGATCATTTTATTACCCAAACATGCCATGGGCTATACAAAGGCCTACTGTTACTTGTTTTGATTCGTTGGGTGTATTGTATTTAAAAGCACAAAGTGGTTTGAGTAATTATAATTGGAACACCGGCAGCAGCAGCCAAATTATTCGTGTTATCAGTACCGGGAGTTATGTGGTGAATGTGCCTTACGGACAAAACGCCTATGTACTTTCAGAACCG
>JBAXXZ010000134.1:0-6121 GCA_037127575.1 Bacteroidota bacterium
TTATAATATTAAACAAAACGTGGGTCGCGATAATTTTATCACTTTTCATCCCACCAATCCTTCTACTTTTTGGATTGGCGCGCCGGCCGGCGGTTTATGGAAAACCACCAACGGGGGTGCTGCCTGGCTTACTAACACTGATTATCTAACGGTTATCGGTTGTAGCGATTTAGCTGTTGATCCCACCAATACAAACATCATGTACCTGGCCACAGGCGATATGGAACAAGGCGATACACGCAGCATCGGCGTTTTAAAATCAAGCGACGGCGGCATTACCTGGAACAACACCGGCCTTAACTTTACTGTGATTCAAGCGCGACGCATGAGTCGTATTATTGTGAACCCTAACAACACACAAATTGTAATGGCCGCCACCAGCGTGGGTATTTACCGCAGCACCGATGCCGGCGCTACATGGACCCAAGTGACCAGCTCAGCTGCCTACGACATGGAGTTTAAACCGGGTGACCCAAATACAGTTTACGCCAGCGGCAGCGCTTTTTATTTGTCGACCAATGGGGGACAAACATTCAGTACCATCTCTAACGGTATTAGCACAGCAGCTGAACGTATGAAAATTACAGTTACCGCAGCCGACCCAAATTATGTTTATGCCTTGTCTTCAAATCCTTCGAATAGCGGCTTACAGGGCGTTTATCGCTCAGTGTCAAGCGGCACCGCTTTTACCCTCATGACCTCCAGTCCTGATATTTTAAATGGCTCTTGCAGCAATCCGGCTGTTGGCGGCCAAGGTTGGTACGATTTAACCATTGCTGTGTCACCAATTGATAAAAATGAAGTGGCAGTAGGCGGTGTAAACATTTGGCGCAGCACCAATGGCGGCGTCAATTTTAGCATCATCGGTTGTTGGAATAGCAACGGCAATAGCCCTTTGTATGTGCATGCCGATCAACACGAATTGGAATACAACAATAACGGCACCTTATATGTGTGCAACGACGGTGGTTTGTTTAGTTATAACGGTTCGAGTTGGACAGACTTAAATGCCACCAGAAATATTTCACAAATTTATAAAATGGGCTTATCGGGTGTTTCACCAAATAAATGGATAACAGGGCATCAAGACAATGGTACCAATATTTACAATAACGGTGTGTACGCTGCCGCAGTGGGTGCCGATGGTATGGATTGTTTTATTGACCGCACCAACGACAATAACATGTTTGCTTCTTGGCAAAACGGTAATTTTTTAAGGTCTTCAAATGGCGGCGGTTTTTGGACCAATGCCGGCATTACCGGTTCAGCTTGGTTGTGCCCTTGGAAACAAGATCCTCAAAATGCTTCGGTGATTTATGCCGGCACATCACAATTGTACAGTTGTACCTTGCCAAGTTTAAGTTGGACCCAATTGGGTGCTACCGGTGTTTCGGGCAATATTAAAGAGTTTGCCATTGCACCATCAAACAACCAAGTGATTTATGTCATTCACAACGCTTCTTTAAGAAAAAGTGTGGATGGCGGCACCACCTGGACGGGCATGAGCGGCGTGCCAACCAGTTTGGGAGCGCCTACTTTCATCACCGTTAGTCCTACCGATCCCAATAAATTATGGGTAACCTTAAGCGGCTATTCGGCGGCCAACAAAGTGTTTCAATCAAGCAATGGCGGATTAACTTGGACCAACATGACCTATAACTTACCCAATTTACCGGCCAATTGCTCGGTGTATCAAGTTGGTTCAAACGATTTAATTTATGTGGGCATGGATATTGGTGTGTATTGCAAAGACATTAATACCAATACATGGACCCTGTATAATTCAGGTCTTCCGAACACACCCATTAGCGATATGGAAATTTCGGCCGCCAATCCAACTAAGTTGCGTGCATCTACTTACGGTCGTGGGGTTTACGAAGTAGATTTGTATCAGGTAACAGCGCCGCCGCTTAGTAATTTTTATATTCCATCAAGTATTTGTTCGAGTACTTCAAGGCTATTTCTGGATGCTTCCAATAACAGCCCAAATGCTTGGTCATGGTCGGTGCAGCCAAGTGCCGGCGTGAATATCAGTTCAGGGTCAGTACAAAGTCCGAGTATTTCATTTGCCAATGCAGGCATTTATACAGTATCGATGATTGCTTCCAATACCATCGGCATTGGCACAGTGGTGAATCAAACTGTTTTGGTGAATGCAAGCCCTAACATTAGTTTTAGCATTCCTTCAAATACGGTGTGTGTTGATGAGGTCATCACCTTATCGGTAACGGGTGGGCAAAGTTATGTATGGTCGCCGGGCAGCTTTGTAGGCGCCACTTTAACCTTTACCGCCGGAGTTTCTCAAACATTCAGCGTAAATGCACAAAACAGCAATGGATGTTTGGATGTTGATTCGCTGCACATTGTGGTATCGAAATGTGATGGTGTAAGGGAACAAAATAATTCACTTGATGTCTTTACCTTGTATCCCAACCCAAGTAACGGTAAGCTAATTGTTGCCTATAAGGGCGATAAAAATATGGCTATCGACATGGAGATAATTGACGGTAGCGGTAAGGTGGCTTTAAACAAAGTTTGTTGTTTAAGCGCGACAAACCAGAGTTTTTGCTAAATATTTCGCATTTAATGAACGGCTTGTACACCATGCGCTTAAAGGCTGCTGACGACAAGGTACAATTATTGAAACTATTGAAAGAGTAATTTGTTATCTGAAAATTATTTATTGGCATATTAATTGCGCTAAAATTTGGAAGCGTAAACAGAAAGGCATTTGATTAATTTTTACACCCCCAAAAGGACTTAATTAATTTAATTCGGACTTTTTTCGCCTTGTTGTTTTAATGGTAAATTGATGATGAATGTGGTGCCAAGATTTACGGCACTTTCAACAGAAATGCGGCCACCCAACAATTCCACTTGGTTTTTCACCAAATACAAACCCATGCCTTTACCGTCGATATGCGGGTGGAAGCGTTTGTATAAGCCAAATAGTTTATCGCCATGTGCATTTAAATCAATGCCAATACCATTGTCCTTAAATTTTAAAACATATTCGTCGTTTATAATTTTACCTGAAACATGGGCAATTAAATCGTATTCAGGTTTTTTATATTTTATGCTGTTGCTGATGAGGTTGTAAAAAATACTGGTTAAGTATATTTTAACGGTATACAAAAAATATTCACCATTTTCGAAAGCGGTAATTATTTCAAACGGTTTTCGGTGTTGGCTACCCAAAAATAAATGTTTGATTTCTTCCACCAAGTTGTTGAGGTTAACTTCTTCTTTTAAGTCAACTATTTCACTGCGTTTTTGTAAGATTTTGTTCAGGTCCATGATTACCTCGTCGAGCTTGCCTGCGGCTTTGTGAATACCATTAATGGCAGTGGTTTGGTCTTCGATACGGGTTAATTGGGGCATGTTAAGAATGTTGCAAAGGCCAAGAATATTTGCTACAGGTGCGCGTAAGTCGTGAGATACAATGTATTCGAACTGGTCTAAATTTTTATTGCGTTGTACCAATTCGACGGTCATGCTTTCTCTTTCCATTTCAATTGATTTGCGTTCAGAAATGTCTTTCATGGCAATAATTAAGCCGTTGATTTTATTGTCGTCTTCAATCATCGGAAACACAGTTACATCGATAAATATGCGGTTATCGGTGGGTCCGAAATTTAATTCGTAATTAACTGTTTCGCCTTTTAATACGCGGCGATAAATATCGGTTGCGGGAATGCGGCGATCGGCGGGAATGTAATCGAACATTTTTCCGCCTTCAACAAGTTGTTTGCCGAATACATCCATAAAACCAATACTTGATGATTCGTTAAATGAAACAATTTTAAAACTCTTGTCTAAAATAATATAACCAACCTTGATGCTCCTTAAAACATGGTTTAGTACCGCTTCAGATTTACTCAAGCGTTCGGTCAATTCTTTATAATGTGTGATGTCTTTAAAATTAATAATCACACAATCAATATTTTTGTCGTCGAGCCTGCTTCTAAAATGTGTCTCAATCCAAATATAATCTCCTATTTCGCGACGAATTTGCAATTGATCGGTGAACTGCATACCCGGGTTGCGTAGGGCTTTTTGCATGAGACTTTTTGCTTCATCCAAACTATCGGGATGAATTAAGTCGAAAAACTCAGTGTTTAATAAATCAGCTGAAGTGAACCCGATAATTTTGAATGTAGACTGGCTTTGAAATTGAATTTTACCGGCGGCATCGCTTAGCACAATGGCTTCGGATAAATTTTCGAGCAGTGATTGAAACTTGGCATTGTGTAATTGTAATTGCACATTTTGTTTTACAATTTCGGTGGCCTCTCTAAAGTAAAGAACAATGGAGCTGATTTCAGGAACATTGTTCATGTTTTTGGCAATGCATTCAATAAGTATAGGTTCTTGGGTCTTCGACAAGCTCCTGAACATAAATTGGTTGGTGGCATTGGCTTTGGCTGATACTTCTTCAATTTTAAGTTTCACCAATTCAACATCTTCAGCATTGATGTAAGAAGTAAAATGTTGCGCATCGCCAAATTCTTCCAAATCCTCGAATATGCGGGTAAAGGCAGGTGTAAAAAATTTAATGTTGTATAATTCATCAATCAACACCATGCCATCGAAACTGCTTTCGAAAAGTTTATTAAAGAAATCACTTTGGTTAAAAATGAGTTTTTTCTTTAATTCGTGTTTTTTTAGTTGTTGGTTTTTGTTGATGGCCAATTTAATGGCATGCGGTAACTTTTGTAATTGGTCCTTGAGCAAATAATCATCGGCACCTTCTTTCATTAGTGTGACTGCAAAATCGAGGGCTTTGTTATGGCTTAATACAATCAGCGGAATTTTACTGCCATGGTTGGCAAGCATTTGGATGACATCGTATGAGGTGAGTCCGTTTAAAAAGTGATCACAAATTACCAAATCAATTTTGTGAAATTGAAGTTCAACTTCAAACTCCACTTTCTTTTCAACGCGAATGAGGTGAAAGTCTAAATCTGCGTTTTTTAATTCTTGTTCAACGTACTCGCTAAATTCAGCAGATTGATCAACATGGATGATGTTTAACGTATTTACGCTCATTGTGGAGGAGTTATGCATTTAAATAAATGCTTTTTTGATAAAAGGAAATTATTAAAGATGGGTACAAAAAGTAACGAATGCGCGAAGAAGGTTTGATGAATGCTTTTGAGCAGGAATACAAAATAAGTTGAATAACATGATTGGCGAAAAAAAAGCAAGGAATTGCTTTTAAAAATGTCCAATGGCTTGGTAAGCGCAAGACGTTTAAGGACTTGTACTAAAATGTGTTGTTCTATCTTTTCAATATAAGCGATAATTTTTATTTAATGGATCAGCGATTTTTCGCAAATTGAGGTCTAAAAGGGGAAAAACAGCTTGGCCTATGTGCTTACCGACAGAGGTAAATTCGGCTATTCAATTCTTCCAATTATTGAACTTCAACATTTTCTGGGATGGAGAAATACACCACCAATTTGTTTTGATCAAAATAAAAGTTTTGACTTGAACGCAGGGAAACAGATCGACCAAAAGATTTTTTCTGGTATTTGTTACCGCGACTTGCAGGAAGTTCAAAGACTTGGCCAATTTCTACGTCTTTAAATTTTAGTGTTTTCATTTGTTGTTTGGTTTTTTAATGAATTGCTTCAGTTAATTTTAAAGGGCCAATGAACAGGAATCTATCTTATTTCATTCAATAGGACATTGCCTGATTAATTCGGGACTTAAACACAAGACTTGTGCCAATATGTATCATGTTGATATACAGATAATTATTATGCTATTGTCTAAAAAAAATTCCACAAAATGGAAATTTTTCCAAAAATATAAATCGACGAAGTAAATGAATGCTTCGTCTAATGAATTTTGTTTTTGCCATGGTGGTGATTGTTGGCAGAACAAAAAGATTGCAGCGGATAGCCCGACCCCATGGGGCGAATTTGAAGCTGTTGGGGCACTTCGCATCATGGGGGCACGCCCAAAGCGCGCACATTTTAATGCCAAGGATTTTTATGCGCTTCAGGCACTCTTAGTTGCGTGAGGGATAGCAGCGAAAATCCTTTTTGTTCCCGCTTTTTCAGCGGGACAAAAAGATTGCAGCGGATAGCCCGACCCCATGGGGCGAATTTGAAGC
>JBAXXZ010000135.1:0-6114 GCA_037127575.1 Bacteroidota bacterium
CCGGGCGCCCAAAATAATAATCAGCGTTTTGTATGCAATAAAAAGTCGATAAGCCTAGGAGTGTATAATTTAGCTACCGGAAAATGTAAAAAAACTAAAACGCACATTGCCATATTTGCGCATTTGCTCAAAGCCTGGAAGCTCTGATAAATTCGTTTTTGGTCCGTGTTCAATGATTAATAAACCATTTGTTGCCAACAATTGTTTTTCAACAACCAAGCGGTGTATATCGGCAATGTTGGGCAATTCATAAGGCGGGTCAGCAAAAATAAGGCTGTACTGTCCCCCACTCTTTTTCAAAAATTCAAATACATCTGATTTAACGGCGGTGATGTTTAATTGCAATTGTTTACTGGCTTCCGCTAAAAAACGTACACATTTTACATGCATGTCAACTGCCGATACCGAGCTTGCACCGCGCGATGCAAACTCCAAGGCAATGTGCCCGGTGCCCGAAAACAAATCGAGCACGCTTAATTCGGTAAATTCAACTTTGTTGTTCAGGATATTAAACAAGGCTTCTTTGGCAAAATCGGTGGTTGGCCTAACCGGTAAATCTTTGGGTACTTTTAATACTTTTCCGCGATGGGCTCCGCCTATAATGCGCATAAATGTTGGTTTAGAAGCGTGAAATAATAATGCTGCGGCAAAGTTTGACTTTTATCTTTTATGCTAATGCTTTTATCCATCACACAAAAATCAACTTGTTTCACGTATTTTTTAATGCTTTTGATCAAATCGGCATTGGTATCTAATTCGGCTGCTATGGCCATGCTGCAGAGCAATGGGTTCAATTGTAATTGTTCCATACTAAACAACAAATAATACAAAACATCTTCTTTACTCTCGTATGAAAACACATTGTAAAATAGTAGGGCATTGTTTTGTTTCACGCAAATTTCAATTTGACTGTTGTGAATGGCCAAATAAATTTGTTTATCGCGCAATGAAAATTGTTCGAACAATAAGCTGATGCTTAGTGCACCGGCGTGGCGAACTGAGGCACTTGGAAAAGTCTTGCCAAAAAAATCAAGCCACTCGGGTTTCATCCCAAAACAAAAATCACAGTACTTGCTTTTGTGTTGTAATATTTTTTCATCGCCAATATTGCCATTGGTAAAAGTCATTAAGTCGCTTAATTTATTGGCTTCCGAAAAAGATTCAGGCAGCAAAGTAAAGCGCTTGTTTAAAAGGGCAATGTTTACTTTTTCAAATTTCTTGCTATTCAACAATTGGTTATGAATCAGCAAGGCCATTAAATCAATGGCTTGTTGGTCGCTTACATGTTGGTCAATTAAATCAATATCGCTTAGTTCAATTAATTGATAAGTGCTATAATTAAAAATGGCGTATTGAAATTGTCGGTTCGAAATAAAAACAGAGAGGTACAACAAATCATCTTTTGTTGTTGCTTCCGATACCAATTGTTTTATCTGATAAGCTTCCTGCACCATGTCGGGCAAATCTAATACATTCTTAAAAGATAAAAAACAGAAATGTGTTGTAAAGCTTGATTTCGTTTAAAAAATGAAAGAAGATGTTAATGGCTTATTGTTACATTTGATTTATGAAGGCGCTTCCGAACAGTCGACACAACTTTGAAAACAACGTGTTGGCGTGTTTGCCCTTTGAAGCCAATGCGGCACAAAAGGAGGCCATTGCTTTAATCAGTGATTTTATTTTTAATCCCGACGAAAGGTCCATTTTTGTTTTAAAAGGTTATGCCGGCACCGGAAAAAGTAATTTAATTTCGGCCATTACCATGGCCCTTTCGAGCATTCGATGGCGCAGTGTATTGTTGGCGCCCACAGGCCGTGCCGCCAAGGTATTGAGTTATTATGCCAAGCGCCCTGCACAAACCATTCATAAAAAAATATTCAAAAAAATTCAAGAAAGCGACGGTTCGGTACGCTTTGGTTTGGCTGAAAACCTGCATAAACACAGCCTTTTTATTGTGGATGAGGCCTCCATGATTGGCATCGAAAAAAGCCAATCCATTTACGAAAACAGTTTGCTTGAGAATTTATTCGAGTATGTGTATTCGGGTGAAAATTGTAAACTTATTTTGGTGGGCGATACGGCCCAATTGCCACCGGTTGGCAGCAACGAAAGTTTTGCCCTAAGTGAAGATTATTTAAAAACAGCCTTCCATTTAAATATTTCGGTTTTTGAGTTGCAGGATGTGGCCCGTCAAAAAATTGATTCAGGAGTTTTGGCTGTTGCCACCGACATTCGTGAATCAATTGGCCGACTGCCTTTCGAACTCCCTAAAATTATTTGCAATAAGGATGTGTTTAGGCTTTCGGGTGAAGACCTCGAGTTTGAGCTAAATTCGGCAATTTCTAAATTCGGGGAAGACAATGTGGTGATTATTACCCGCAGCAACAAAACCTGTAATTTGTACAACCGTCATTTCAGAAATCGCATTAAATATTTTGAAGAAGATTTATGTGTTGGCGATAAATTGATGATTGTAAAGAACAATTATTTTTGGTTGGGCGAAAATCCCGAAACAGCCTTTATTGCCAATGGCGATACGGCCGAAATTGTGCGCATCATTAACCGTGAGCAGCGTTATGATTTCGATTTTTGTGAATGTTTGATCAAATTGAGCGATTACCCCAATTTACCCGAAATACAGGTTAAAATCATTACCTCTAGTTTGTATACCGATGCCCCTGCCCTCACCTCGCTTGAGCAGCAGCATTTGTATGAAAGGGTGATGGAAGACATGGTAGATGAGCCTCTGCGCTATATTCGGAGCGCTTATTTAAGGAAGAGCCCGTATTACAATGCCCTGCAAGTGAAGTTTAAATATGCTATTACTTGTCACAAATCGCAGGGCGGACAATGGCCTTTTGTGTTTATCGACATGGGATTTGTAAAAGAGGAAGACTTAAACGACAATTTTTACCGTTGGTTGTATACTGCCATTACCCGATCGAGTGAAAAAGTGGTTTTGGTGAACTTTGCCGACCAATTGTTTTGATTTATCTAACATTTCAAATGGCCACTGTTAACTTTTATAATAAAAATATTTTAGGTTTTTGCCTATTTATTGTATATTAGCAGGATATTAGGTTCGGCATTTTAATGAAACAAATCAAACTTTGTTGTTTACTTCTTTTTATCTCAATTGGTGCATTTTCGCAGCAGTTTTTGCGTCCCCAAGATTGGAAAAAGTATAAAAAGGAAGTATTCTTTACTACCGGTTCAGCCAATTTTTTAGGAGATTTAGGCGGTCGTCCAAAGCAAGGTACAGATTATAGTCCTGCCGATTTAAACTTCAACCAAACTCGTACAGCATTTGGTGTTGGTGCCCGCTATAAAATTACTAAAAAGGTAAGCATTGCAGGTAAGCTTGATTATTTGGTGGTAAAAGGTGATGATGCCAGTGGAGACAAGTACCGTAAGGCTAGAAATTTAAATTTCAAATCCAATATTTTCGAATTTTCAGCAAGGGTTGAAGCCGGCTTTCAGCGAACAAAAAAAGGCGGCGGACATTATGGTGTGCAAAGAAACTACGCCAAATACAAAAACATCAACCAAGGCATTTTTGGCTTTATTGGTATTGGGGTATTTTATTTTAATCCCAAAGGCAAAATTCCGGGCACCAATAATTATGTTGAATTAAGGCCATTGCATACCGAGGGTCAAGGTTTAGCGGGCGGCCCGAAACAATATTCGAAGTTTTCCGTGTGTATTCCTGTTGGCGTGTTATATAAGGTAACCATCAAAAAGAAATGGTCTTTTGGTGCCGAATTTTGTTACCGTAAAACTTTTACCGATTACATTGATGATGTTGGCGGATCTTATTATGATCCTGTTAAACTTACCAATGCATACGGCCCATTATCAGCTCAAATGTCGAATCCATACAAACCAGATTTAAGTTTGGGACAAAAAATATCTGACACCTACCCTGCTGCTGATGGCACCCCGGCACAAAGAGGCGACAAACAAAAGGATGTGTATTTATCTTTACAAGTTACCTTGGGTTACACCTTTAAGAAAGCCAAGAAATCTGCTCGCTTGAGAAGTAAGTTCTAATAAGGTTCCAATTCATTTATTGTTCAAAAAGTCATTTAATTTGATTGCCTAATTTTTTCAGATAAAGGCAAAAAAAAAGTCCCTTGCAAAACAAGGGACTTTTTAAATTTTAAAACAAGACTACTTTTTAGCAGCAGGTTTAGCAGCAGCAGCAGGTGCAGCAGCAGCTTTAGCAGGTGCAGCAGTGGTCGCAGCAGTTTCTTCAGCTACAGCAGCTCTGGTTGTATCAACACTGATTACAGAGATGTTTTTTGGATGTAAAATAGAAATACCTTCTAATTGAATATCGCCTGCAGCAATTGATTTACCAATTGTAAGGTTTTCGATACTTAATTCGATGAATTCAGGTAATTTAGAAATTAAACCTCTTACTTTTAATTTACGTAACTTGATGTTTAATTTACCACCCGCTTTAACACCGGCCGATTGACCAATAGCTTTAACAGGCAATTGCACTGTTACAGGATTTGATTCGTTTACTTCTAAGAAGTCTGCATGAATTAAAGTATCTTTAATTTTATGGAATTGTGCTTCTTGTAATACTGTTTTATAGGTGTTACCATCAACGGTAATATCCACTAAATTGGTATTTGGTGTGTAAATAATGTTTTTAAAGTGACGGGTATCGGCACTAAAATGGATTTGTTTACCTGATCCATAAATTACACAAGGAACCATACCGTTAGCTCTTAAAGCCGTAGCATCTGTTTTCCCTACGTTCGCTCTAAGCGAACCGCTCAATGATACTGTTTTCATTTTTTTTGTTTTTTATTTGTTATTGAAGATTTTCGAATTGCCCGTTTCAATTTTACAATCTTCGATTTTTATTTATACGGGTTAAATAATAAAATTACTGCTAATGGATTCATAATTATGTACACTGTTAATCACCTTGGCAAATAAATTGGCAACACTGAGTACTTTAATTTTTTCGCTTTCCTGGGTGAGAGGAATGGTATCGGTAACAATGAGTTCTTTCAGTTTTGAATTGGTAATATTTTCATAGGCTTTGCCTGACAATACCGGGTGTGTACATACAGCTCTAACACTTAAGGCACCACGTTCCATCATCATATCGGCTGCCTTGCATAAGGTGCCGCCGGTATCCACCAAATCATCTACCAATACAATGTTACGGCCTTCAATTTCGCCGATGGCGGTCATGCTTTCAATCACATTGGCTTTGGCGCGCTGTTTGTAGCAAATCACCATTTCAGCTTTTAAATGCTTGGCATATGTGTTGGCACGTTTACTGCCGCCCATATCAGGTGCAGCAATGGTAAGGTTCGGGAGATTTAAAGATTGGATGTAAGGTAAAAAAATGGTTGAAGCATATAAATGATCAACAGGTACGTTAAAGAAACCTTGAATTTGATCGGCGTGTAAATCCATTGTCATTACACGGGTAGCACCGGCTACTGCCAACATATCGGCAACCAATTTAGCACCAATGGCCACGCGTGGTTGATCTTTGCGATCTTGACGGGCATAACCAAAATAAGGAATAACAGGAATGATATGACGAGCACTGGCGCGTTTTGCGGCATCAATGAGTAATAATAATTCCATTAAGTTATCCGCAGGCGGCATGGTGCTTTGAATAATAAACACGCTTTGACCGCGAATGCTTTCTTCGTAAGATGCTTGTAATTCGCCGTCGCTAAAGCGATAGTGAACCAATTTACCAAGCGGATTCCCGTATGAAGAAGCAATTTTTTGGGCCAAGGCTTCGGTGGCAATGCCTGAAAATAATTTTACCTGTGATTCCATGGTGTTTTTTGGGATTGCAAATATACGATTTATAAGGATTTATTGAAAATAAATACCATAAGAATTTTGCATTCATAAAAAAACATGTAGTTTTGCAGCCTATTAAATGCCTCGATGGCGGTCCCATACCCGATAGCTATCGTGAGTATTGGGATTGTAAACTAGAAATGCCTTTGTGGCGGAATTGGTAGACGCGCTGGTCTCAAACACCAGTAACTTCACAGTTGTGTCGGTTCGAGTCCGACCGGAGGTACAAAATTGGCCGCTTCACTTTTGAAGCGGCCCTTTTTAATT
>JBAXXZ010000136.1:0-6095 GCA_037127575.1 Bacteroidota bacterium
GTGAAGAGGTTATAGTGCTTCAGGGCAAGGAGATTGAAAGCTCAAAGAAAATTATTGTGTATTTGTGTCTCTTTGCGGTATTTGCCTTGGCATCTGTTTTTCTATTGTTGTTTAATTTAAAGCAACGCAAAAAACATTTGGCTGTTTTGGATGAGAAAAATAAAAACATCACCAAAATAAACACAAAATTAATTAGCAGTATTCAATATGCATCATTGATTCAGTCGAATTTTTTTAAAGATAAAAAAGTGTTACAGAAATTATTTCCCCAATCATTTATTTTTAATCAACCCAAAGACATGTTATCGGGCGATTTTTATTGGTTCACCGAAAAAAACAATTGTAAAGTTGTTGTAGTAGCCGATTGTACAGGGCATGGGGTACCTGGCGCTTTGTTAACCATTTTGGGGCACAGTTTATTGGAAGAAATAGTGAATGTGCAAGGGGAAGTGTTGCCAAGTAAAATTTTGATGTCATTAAATCATGCGGTGATGTCGGCTTTTTCGCGTACTGCTGATTTAGAATATGGTATGGATATTACAGTTGTTTGTCAGCCGATGAATACCTCTGAAATTATTTTCTCGGGCATGACCAATGGCTTGTATCATTTTCGCAAAAACAAGTTGGCTTATTATTCGGTGACGCCAAAAACCATTGGCGGTGATTTAAGTTTGAATGACTTAAGTGATCAGCGAATTCAGGTAGAAAGTGGAGACTGTTTGTTCATGATGAGTGACGGGTATTGTGATCAATTTGGTGCACGCACCGATATGATAGAAAAGTACAATGTAAAAAGATTGGAACAATTGTTTTCGCGTTTATCATCAGCGGCCAATTTTAGTTCTTCAGAGCAGATTTTGAAATCTGAATTAGATGATTGGAAAGGTGCTAGAGAGCAGGTAGACGATGTATTGGTGATGGGACTAAAAGTTTAGTTGGCAATTTCTTCCAACTGTAAATTTAAGTGCGGGAAAATGCTTTGAATTTCAGCTCCTTTGTGTTTAATAAGATCATCTTGTTCGTTGTATCGCCAAATTACTTTTAATTGATTGTCTTTTTCGGCCATGTTTTTCAAAAGTTTTAGCAATTGTTTGTTGGACATGGAGTTCATGTATTCTAAATTAATATCAAGTTGAATGTTTTCGAATGCTCCGTCGAAAAAGCTAAAAATTTTATCATTCAAGGGAGCATAAAACTCCAACACATTTTCCGGCATCGACAATCCTTTAATGACTATTTGGTTATGGCCTTCTTTTTTTTCAAGTGATACAAAAGGTGTATCTTCTTGTGCGATAATGGTAAATGTGTCGTTAATCATGGCTCAAATTTATTTTTAGTAAAAGTTCTGTACCAATGCTCAGATCATTTTTTAATAGATACTGTATTTTATTTGGGAAGGCAAAAAGACTCACGTCAATCAATCCAACGCCACTTTCTTCAGTAAAATCAGTTAAACTCTTTTTACTCATCTCTTCCAAACCATTAAAATCGCAAGCGTTGAGGCTATCAATTTTTTTCGTGAGGCCTTCAATTTTATCGTGTTCAATGATGTTATAGGTGCTGATGCATAAATTTTGTTTCTGCCATTCGATGCACAATTGCCCGCTTACATGATCATCGGTTTTATAGGCATGGCGACGAATGTTTTGTGTGAGTTCGATGAGCACATGGTGTATTTTGGTGCTATGGTTGATGATGTTTTCTTTTTTAACGGTGGTAATAAGGTCTAACAGCGCCCTTACAAAATTATTCGAAAAATCGCCACCGTAAAATAATGTACTGAGGTTGTTTTTAAAATTATGGTTCAGTTTTTTGATGATTTCCTTGCTCTCATTAAAATTTGGTTGAGATTCGTAATCTTCTCTGTTTAAAGGAATGGCAAAGCAGATACTGTAGGTTGAATACTTTTCATCTAAGGTATTAAACTCATAAAAAAAGCGGTTGCGTGTTTTGCGGGCTAAGTCGATTAAACCTAAACCTGCACCTTTTTCGGTGCGCTCATCACCGGAAAGTGTTTTGCTGTATATTTCGTCTAATTCTTCTTTACTTTTGTCAATTACAGAATCCAGTCGTTTTTTTAAACCCTCAATTTTTACATTTTCAATCACATTTTGTGTGTAGATGTGAAAGAATTTGTTGTCGCTATACACAAGTGAATAATCGTCGGATGAATGTGTATGGGCGCTGTATCGTTCAATGTTTTGAAGGGCTTCAATCATCAGGTAAAGAATAGATCGAACAGCCGGTTTCTTCATGTTGGAACTGATGTTTTTTTCTACAATATTGAGAATACTGTGAGAAGGTGTTTCCTGATAATTGCCTTGGTAAAAGACAATCAACGGAAATTTATTGCATAACTGCGCCAAGTTAAATTTTGCGTCCAACATCAACCAAATTTATATTTTTTTTTCTAAGTGGCTGCATATATTTTTGTTCTGTTAGTAGTTTTTGATAAACTTTAGTATGATTAAAGTCAATCATGGTTTACCCTGATAGGTTTTTAAAACCAATTGAATTGGCGCATTTATGTACAAAAACGCTTATCGCTAATTACCTGATTTATTTCTTATCTTTGCCACCTTATTTTTTAAAGGATGATTTCGGCTAGCAATGTGAGTTTGCAATATGGCAAACGGGTATTATTTGATGAGGTAAACGTAAATTTTACGCCCGGGAACTGTTATGGTATTATTGGTGCCAATGGTGCCGGTAAAACTACATTTATGAAGATTTTGAGTGGTGAAATTGATCCCACCAAGGGACGTGTGAATATTTTACCCGGCATGCGCATGAGTGTATTAAAGCAAAATCACTTTGAATACAACGATTTTACGGTATTAGATACAGTGATGATGGGTAACAAACGCTTACATCAAATTATCAAGGAAAAAGATGCCATTTACGCCAAGACAGATTTTACGGATGCAGATGGCATTAAAGCCAGTGAATTAGAAGCAGAATTTGCTGAGATGAATGGCTGGAATGCAGAAAATGAAGCCGCCGAAATGCTTACCAATATGGGCATTGTGCCTTCAAAACATGCTGCGGTTGTGAAAGAATTGTCGGGAAAGGAAAAAGTAAAAACTTTGCTCGCCCAGGCTTTGTTTGGTAACCCCGACATTTTATTGTTAGATGAACCAACCAATGATTTGGATGTTGAAACGATTTCATGGTTGGAGAATTTTTTGGCTGATTTTCAAAATACAGTGATTGTAATTAGCCACGACCGTCACTTTTTAGATGCCGTTTGTACAAATATTTGTGACATAGATTTTGGTAAGTTGAGTGTTTACACAGGAAATTATAGTTTCTGGTACCACATGAGTCAATTGCAATTAAAGCAACGTAGCGATGCCAATAAAAAAATTGAAGATAAACGCGCTGAATTACAGGAGTTTGTGCGCCGCTTTAGTGCCAATGCCAGTAAGAGTAGTCAGGCTACCAGCCGTAAAAAGTTATTGGAAAAATTAACCATTGATGAAATTCCTGCCAGTACCCGCAAGTATCCCGGCATTATTTTTAAACAAGAACGCGAGGCAGGTGACCAGTTATTATTGGTGGAGCATTTATCGAAAGAAACCGCCAATGGTGTTGTGTTTAAGGAAGTACACATCAATGTGAAGAAAGGTGATAAGATTGCATTTATTTCAAAAAACCAATTGGCTGTATCGGGTTTGTTTGCCGTTTTGGCAGATGAGGACAAAGATTTTAAAGGCAATTTTACTTTTGGTACCACCATTTATAAGGCTTATTTGCCGAATGATAACCACCACTTTTTTCAGAGTGATTTAAATTTGATTGATTGGTTGCGTCAGTTTAGTAAAGATAAAGACGAAACGTACATACGCGGATTTTTGGGTAAAATGTTATTTAGTGGGGAAGAGGTGTTAAAAAAGTGTTCGGTTTTAAGTGGTGGAGAAAAAGTGCGTTGCATGACCAGCCGTATGATGTTGTTAAATCCTAATTTTTTGATTTTGGATGAACCTACCAATCACTTGGATTTGGAGAGTATTATCGCTTATAACGATGCTTTAAAGGATTATTCGGGCACCATTTTATTCACCAGTCATGATCACCAATTAATGCAAACTGTCGCCAATAGGATAATAGAATTAACGCCCAAAGGCATTATTGATAAATCTTGTACTTATGATGAATATTTAGAAAACACATCAATACAAGAACAACGCAAAAAGATGTACAATTAATTTGTAATTTTGTTCTGGAAATGAAACAGTTTTATTTAATCTTTTTTTTGTTAATAGCATTATTAACAAAGGCTCAAGGTAAAAATGCGAAACTAACTTTGTTAGATGGAACGGTGATAGAAGCCAATATTACAGAGGCCTTACCTTTCGAAATTACAGGTGTCATTAAAGGCAAAATTGTGGTTTATAGGGCCGATAGTTTAGCCGGTTTTTATTTTGAAGGCAATGAGTATTTGTCATTGAAGCCCGAAGGGTCGGCGCATTTTGAATATTCTTATAAGTTAAAAACACTGGATGAATTTGAGTTGTACGGTTGGCGGGAAGTGTTTGATAAATCAACAGAAGGAACAGTTGACCAAGAAAGTACCAATATTTATAAATTTATTAAACGTCAAAAAGATGACCGTTTTCATGTGTTTGAATTTTCGAAAGAAGGTGTAGAACAAATGCAGCAATTAAATTGCATTAACATCATGAAGGATATGCTCGGCCGTTATTCGAGTTTTGAATCTTTATTGGATATGTTAAACGCCTATGAAAGAGATTGTGGCGTTGAAATGCGAAACAAATAAATTAATTTCATTAAATGCATGAAAAGTAAAATTCTCTTTTTTTGTTTTTTTTGTTTTGCAAAGGCCTTTTCTCAAGAAGAAAAAAAACCTGAATTTATTAAATTAAAAAATGGCGAATTGATCTTGGTTGAAATAAAAAAAATCAGACCAACTTATATTAAAGCCAAACAGGGACCGGTTGACAAAGTTTTTTCAGTTGATCAAATTGACCGTTTATACTCTAAGTTTTACAACACCGTTTTTGAAAGTCATGCTGTAGGAAGACGCAAGAAAAAACATTTACTTGGCGTTTACCGTGATGGTGAAGTGCTTGTTTTATGTGAATTGAAAAACATGAGCGTAAATGTGCATAGTTACTATTACAACAATGATGTTTTTTTAGGCCCCAGGTATGTTCAGTTAGGTAGTCATAATGAAGAAACAGAATTCTGGACGCTTGAAGGAAAAACCTATTTTAGGCACCAATCGGAAGCGGATAGTGTGATACATGTCGCCAACAAAAAAGAACTATTTAATTGCAAGGCCTACGAATGTTTTCCAATCATGATTAAATTATTAAATGGCCTAAACGATATGGATTTGACCGCCAATATTAGAAACCAAACGTTTAGAGATTTATTGGTGAAGTATAACAATGAATGTGAAGCAAGGTTAAGGGTGAAAGAGGAGGAGATGGAGAAGGAAAAAAAGCAAACCGAGAAGTAATTTGTAAAATTTAGTCTTTAAAGTTTTTTGTATTGAAAATGAGGGTATTTCAAGCCGTGTTGATATTGGTGCTAAACGTAAATTTTTTAGCAGCTCAATTTCGTCAAATTGATCGTGATACTGTTAGTACCTTTGTGCATACTGATAGTATTAATGGCGCTATACTGCTGATTAAAACTGAGTACAAACAATTGGCTAAAAGTCATGAAGTAAAGGAAATTAAAAAGGTTTTTACCAAGGACAGTATTTTGATGTATGAAGAAATAAATAAGACAACAGGCATTGGTTGTATTTTACATACTGAATTTGCATTAATTACCATTTACGATGAGAAACGAAACTACAGAACAAGAGCGTATATAAAACCAAATTCGTATCGCGTAAAAAAATACAATTCCGGTGGTACTTTATTGTCAGATAAAAAATATGATTTGTTTGAACTTGAAGATGAATGGGATGCAGGTAATTATTTGGGCGAAAGTATTCAGGAACGCATCGTTGGGGCCAAAAATCACCGAGGGGCGGAAAATGGTCACGTTCAGATTTTTCGCTGCGGCCAGCACCAGGGCTTCGCCTGCCGCCTTGGAGCGCAGGTAGGACGACGGCGCAT
>JBAXXZ010000137.1:0-6054 GCA_037127575.1 Bacteroidota bacterium
GCGTAGGTGTTATTGCAATACTCGAACTTAAAACTGAATTAGACCAACTATACGTATTGGCACCTGAAACAGTAAGTATGGTTTTTTCTCCCTTACAGATGTTTGTTTTGCCGGAAATATTTAATGTAGGTGTTACATACGCAACATTGATAATTTGTGTGATGCTATCACTATAACAATTATAGTTGCGTACTACCTTCACTGTATAAGTACCTGAAGCCGAAAACTGATGGGTGGCAACCAGAACCGTAGACGTATTCAATGAACCACTCTGAGGATCTCCAAAATTCCATTTTACACTATTCAGTGAAGATGTTCCAACACAGACTTGAGGGCTAAAAGAAGTGATACAGTTTTGAACGGTTTCAAATGCAAAAGGTTGCTTCATTAATAGATAACTGCTAACAAAATTAGGCAAGCCATGATCTACAGTTCCACTTGTAATTGCTAAGCCTTGATCAGTATAACTACATGCACTACCAACTAAATTAGGTTGTTGTATTATTCCTAAATAAGCTTGATTAGGTTTAGCAACATAAATTTTACCATTCATGGCAAGTTGCAAGGTTGCTTTAGAAAAGCTCAGATTAGTGACAGTATATTGGGTTGCTGCAATACTTTGACTTGAACCGGAACATAAATCCCACTGAAATAACCAATTATTGGTATTGGTTGCATAAAATTTTGAGCAATCGGGGGAAAACTCACAACTATAACAATAATTACTGTTGATTAATGTTATTCCATTCGAAACAAGACCTGTAGAATTGTCAAAATCGTATAGTTCAACCGCACCTGGTGTGCCAACTGAGGTTAGTCCAATTTTATTTCCATTCATCGACAACTTTATACTTCCAGCAGAATGTTTTAATCCGTTATAAGGAAATGAAGAAATAACCGGTGAAGCGCTAACGCCGGCATTGGTTACAAGAAAACAACGAAAAACATTATTGGTGTCATGCGAAACTACCCAAACATCATTGCCATTACAATGTTTTACCGCAGCTAACTTTTCTGAACTTGGTGTTTTTAATAAAACATTTTTAATCGTGACCGACCCCATGCCTGCAGCAAGACTCATGTCGACAATGGAGTATCTTAATCCATCAGGACCCATAAAGGCATCCAAAGTAAAAACAAAATACTTCGACGTAGAATTTGGTTGTTTAACAATCAAGGCTCCTTGAGCGGCAGAAACATCGCCTAACAAACCACTTCCATTAGCCATTACGCTATGGGTTTGATTCCAAATCGTTACACCGTTCGTATAAAACAACAAATTACCGGCTGCATCACTTATACTTGAACAGCCTTCTGCGGTACCCATGGCGCCGTTGTTGAGTATTGTAGGTGATGTAGTTAAAAAATCTACGCCCACATTATAACCAAAATACCATTTACTTGTTTCATTTTGGGCAAACAAAACAAAATTGGTGCTCAGAAAAATAAAGATTAATAATATCCAACTTTTAAAAAATTGCATTTGGTATTCTTTCCGTTTTGATTCAATAAAGTTAAAAATAATTTATTCACTCAAAGGTACTAATCCAAAATCATTGCCTAAAGCAATCTTATTATTTAAGCCTGCATGGCCTTCATTTGTTCTTCTAAAATTTGTATCCCCTCAACAAAACTATGGGGATTGTAACCCAAATCGTTGATGGCCTTATCGATAATGAAACCTGTAATTGGCGGACGTTTGGCGGGTTGTTTAATGTCGGCGCTTTTGCTTGGTTTAATTAAATTTTTATCCAATCCATAATAATCGGCTACTGTGCGCGCCAAATCTAAAATGCTGTAAAAGTCCTTACCCGAAATATTGTAAACACCCTTTGCTCTTTTTTCGGCAATTAATATACAACCCTCGGCCAAATCTTCAGCCAAGGTGGGGGTTCTAAATTGATCATCCACCACATTGATGGTTTTGCCCTGTTCCAAACTCGATTTTACCCACAACACAATGTTGCTGCGACTCATGTTGTCAACGATGCCATACACCAATACTGTTCGGGCAATGGCCCAATCAAGCGTAGAAGCCATCACAATTTTTTCGGCTTCGAGTTTGGTTTCAGCATAATAACTTAAGGGGTTTGGTTTTTCACTTTCATCAAGCGGACCATGGCTACCATCGAAAATAAAATCGGTGCTTAAGTGTATAAAATGCGGTTGATAATTTTTGTGTTTGGTTTTTAAATCCGTTAAGGCCTTTACCTGATAAGCCACTGAATGGGTGTTGAGCGCCAAGGCCCCTTCACGATCGGTTTCACAGGCATCCACATTGGTCATGGCTGCGGTATTAATCACCACATCCGGTAAAAATTTCGCAAAAACTTCTTGTACATTTTTTTCATCGGTGATGTCAAGCGTGGCATAAGCATAACCGTCAGTTTTCACCAAACGGTTCTCACCTCTGGCTGTGGCAATTAATTCTACCTTTTTGTTTTCACGTAATTTGTAAACCAATTTTTGGCCCAACAAGCCATTCGATCCGGTGATTAATATTTTCATGCTTTATTTTTTTAAAAAGAGTTCGGCACTTTTTTCCAATTGTTTAAACCAGGCTTTACCGTATTTGCGTATCAATGGGTCTTTTAAAAATTTATACACCGGCACATCCAGTTTTTTTCCGCAAGCACAAGCCGGTGCACACACATCCCACTTGTCGTAATTCACTGCATCATATCCTTTGTTCTTCGAAATGCGAATTGGGTAAAGGTGACAGGAAATTGGTTTTTTCCATTTAATTTTTCCTTCCTCATAGGCTTTTTCAATGGCGCATTTGGCAATTTTCTTTTCATCAAAATATACAAATGCACATTCGGCTTTATCGCTTACCAAAGTGGTGGTATAATCGCCGTCGCTGTCAATCACATAGGCCCCGTGTTTTTCAATGGCCTTCACCCCTTTTTTCACCATGTAAGGTTTCACGGCTTCCAACACCCCTTCCAACAATGGCAACTCGTCCTTATCCAAAGGCGCGCCGCTATCACCTGCCACACAACACGCGCCTTTACAGGCATTTAAATCACATACAAATTTTTTGTCGAACAGGTCTTCGCTAATTAGCGTATTATCAATGGCTATCATAAAAAAGAATTTAAACTTAGGATTTATTTTTATACCATAATCAACATAATGCCCACAGCTTTTAAGCCTAAGCCCTTTGTGATAATTAAAATTTAGAAATTAGCTCGAAATTTGGTTTAATTCACACTTACCTGTTGGGCCATAAAGGCGCCTAAGTACTTTTCGAGGATGGCTTTGTATGCCGGTGATTTTTTAAAGCCGTTAGGTCCGGCAAAAAATTCATCAAATAAAAGTTTATGTGGACTGTTTTTTGGCATTATAAAACCCAGTTCCTCTTTTGATTGGCTGAGGGCTTTTTGAGACTTTAAGAATTTTCTTGGATTGTTTTTTAGATAAAACCAAAAACTCACGGCATCAACATAACCGAAATACAACACGTTTTTTGCAATCTCATCCAAAATTTTTGTTTCATTCGGTAGATAAATAATTTTCATCTCCTTTAAATATAGTTTTTTAATGTCGTTGCAATATTTGTTTAAGGTTGTGTTTTCCATGCTCACCCCAATCATGCTGCCAAATACCTTTACAACCTCATCGGCTGTTTTATTTTTTAAATCAGGCGCGTTGCCGCTGGTAATGCAAAAAGCCACATTTTTCATGTAAGCACTTGTAAAATCAACCGAAACAGCTTTTTCCTTGCCAATGGTCACCGATCCCAGTCCGATGGTGTTTTTTGAGGCAGACTTAACGCCGTTAAAAAACACATCAAAATTATCGACCGCTTTAAATTTTACGGTGCATGTTTTTTTCTTTTTGGCATTTAACCAATTTACATACTCATTGATAATATCTACTTCAATGCCTTGTTGCTTGTCAGCTTCTTCGAAGGCATAAGGGTTATTTCTAAAATAATTTACAAATAAAGTGTCGGTGCTTTGCGACCAAGCTTGTAGCAAAGGCACAAGCAATAAAATCAAAAAATTAAATCGTTTAAAACGCATGATTGAAATTAGGAATTCTACTTGCCGGGGAAGCAATTTTAATGCGCTTTTATAAGCAGTGTGGTGTTAATTAAACCCGTTTTAAAATTACATTTTCGCTTTTACTTTTTCCTTAGATGAAAAATAACAATCCCGATGGTTATTGGGAGTAAGGCAAGGTGATTCACCACCCGCTATTGGATTTTTATAGAAAATATTTTCTACTTTCTTTTGTCTTGTCACAAAAGAAACAAAAAGACAAGGCAAGGCGATTACCTGCCCGCTCTTGAATTTTCATAGAAATACGAATGAAGTAAACATTTCTGCACCGCGCACATGCTAGGCTTCGCAGAAATGAAACGCCGCTTGCGCACAGCCTACCTTTGGCGCCTTCATTGTATTTCTTATGAAAATTCAATTCACGCAACTCTGCGCCGCGCCTTGCCAAGGCCTGCGCACGCGGATTTTCCGAAACTTTAAAATTGTCATTGCCTATGAACTTAATTTTTACACTCATACCACACACAGTTCTCAAATGCAAAATGATTCAATAAAAATCAAGAGCGGGGAGGGATTGCCGTGCCTTGAGTCCCGAGTTTACCTCGGGATTGTTTCTTTTCTTTAAAAAGAAAGATTAGGATAATTTCTACCTTCTTTCACTTAACGCAAAAGAAGCAATCCAGTAGAAGGAATTAAACAATAAACGACAAACCTAAAATCCAACTCTTAATAAACAAAAGGAGGTCAAATAATTGACCTCCTATAGTTCGTATCGATTAGAGGGTTTCAGGGGTAATTTCCAAAAAAAACCGGATTTTTACCAATGAAAATTTAATTATTTTAAAAGCTTATCGATTTCAGCTTGAATGCTGCTGAGTTCTTCACCTTCAATAATGACTTGTAATTTTTTGTTTTTATCAAAAATGATGAAGCTCGGGATGGCACGTAAATTGTAGTTCATACACAAATCGCCATACAATCCGCCTTCTTGCCATAGATTGGTCCATTTAATTTTGTTGGTGCTTGGGGCTTGTTTCCATTTGGCATTTTCATCATCCAATCCCACCGAAATAAATTCCACTTTCGATTGATCCAACCCGGCATTAAACTTCACCAAATCATCCATGCCCCTTACGCAAGGCCCACAGTTATTCGACCACAAGTGCAGCACAATTACCTTATCCTGCAAACTGCCTGTATTATACTTTTGTCCGTCGGCTTTGGTTAATTCAAATTCCTTAAAACTTTCACCCATTTTTGGCACCCTTCTGGTATTTAAATCGGCTTTCACTTCTTTGTACTCAGGATAATCGAAAAACTTCTTATCCAATAGGTTAAAGAGTTTTCTGCGCAGTGTCTTGTTTTCAAAAGCAGCGCCGTGGCTTAACATCCAAAGTGAAAAGTACGAATCAGGGTTTGCATTGATGAAAATACTTGCAACACTGTCGGCTTTGTCGCGTTGATCATTGTCGAAAAAAGCATTGTACACTTCCATCACTTCATCCCAATTTTTAGGATGGGCCAAGCTTACTTTTCTAAGACTGAAATCAACGATTAACTGCACATTGTCTTTATCAGCATTAATCCATGCAAAACTATGCCAGCGGGTGCTGCGATCGAGTACAATAAGTAAATTGGTGGCCATTTCAGGTTTGTAAATGTAGGTTGCCATTGAATCGTTAAAAGACACAGGTGCAACCTCATCAAAATTTAAAATAATGATGTCTTTTGCTACATGGCCCGGTGAATTCACCAATTTAACCGTAAAATATACTTCAGCACGCAATGGCCCTATTACGAGACATAATAGCAGAAATAAAATGGATGATTGAATGTTGCGATTTTTCATCTTTGGATTTTATTAAAATTAATAAATAATTCCTAAACTTGAACGGTGTGGCTAAATTTTATTCAACAATTAGTTTTGAATATAATAATGTTGACCTGAGCTGATGATTTCAGTGCTAAAATCATAACAACCATTACCGTTTACTTCGCAGCAAGTATCGGCCTTGCGAAAATAACAATTGTAACATCTCGAAATGGT
>JBAXXZ010000138.1:0-6040 GCA_037127575.1 Bacteroidota bacterium
TTTAAAGAAGATGGGGCCGCGGGAATCGATTTTGATAAAGATGGCTAAAATTGGCATAAGCCAGGAGAGGATGAGGACAACAATTATTGAGGAGAGAACGATGTCGATGAGGCGTTTGATTAAAAAAAAGTTGGTGTTTCGGTTTTTTACGGCGTCTTTTAGTTGTTCGTTATGCTCCAGTGTATAAACTTCTTTATCGAATATGGCGGAGTTTTGCGTCAACGTTACTGTGTTTATAATGGCTTAACAAATTTAATGTAAAACGATATTTCTCTCTTAACTTTACCTTCAAAAAAAACATAAATTAACTTTGAAGCATTATTTAAAGGTATAAGAATATTTCCGAATCACAGGAAATACTAAAATTAGTATTTAACAACAGGTTGTTGGAGAAAGAAATGATAAATTGAACAGAAAAGGCAAACTCATAAAAGATATTTCGGCCAATGGCCTTCAGGTAATCGTGAACCAGTTGATAGGACTGGTTTTGTTTTACTTAACGTCTACTTATTTATTAAAGGCGGAGTTTGGCTATTTGAACTGGGCAACGGCTTTGGGTTCGACCATAGTGGCGATTGCATCACTAGGTTTGGATTTGATTGTGGTAAAACGTGTTGCGGCGGCTAAATCGCCACAAATGGTGATTGGTATTCATTTGTTTCACGGCTTGGCTTCAGGCATTTTGGCTTTGTTTTTTTTAGTGTTGTTTTATGTGTTTTTTGTACAGGCTAAAAATACTTTTAATGATGTGTTGGTTTTGCCGGTGTTTATTTATTTGGTGGTGGGCAATGTGGCAAACAGTTTTAAGTTGTGTTTAACAGGATTGGAGGCTTATAAGCAGTTGGCTTGGGTACTAATAATGGCGAATGTTTTAAAGTTGTCGGGTGTGTTGTTGTTGTTTGTTTTGGGTGTTTTTGGCATTCAACAATTGATTTTGGTTTATGTGTTGTGTTCGTTTGCCGAGTTGCTCATTGCAAGGTTTATGGCGAACAAACATTTTGAAAAGCCAATTTGGCCAAGGATGGTTTGGTTTGACTATAAAGGCTTGGTTGTGGAGGCTTTGCCGCAGTTGGGGGTTGTGTTGTTTGATTCGGCTTTGGCGCGTATTGATTGGATTTTGTTGGGATTGATGGGCACGGCGGTGGCAACAGCAGAATATAGTTTTGCGTATAGGGTGTTTGAATTATCAAAATTGCCGTTATTAATTTTGGCGCCTATTTTGCTGACCCGTTTTTCGAAATTGTTCAGTGGGGCTGATGGTCCTAGTGATAAGATTCAGCAGGATGTGCAAGATTATTTTAAATTGGAAATGGTGTTGGTACTTTTTATTCCTTTGGTATTGCTGAATGTTTGGACACCCATGGTGGATTATTTGACGCATGATAAGTATGGGGCGGTGAATGAACTTACTTATTCGATTTTGGCAGTGTGTATTCCGCTGCATGCAATCATTAATTTTTTATGGACCTTGGCTTTTGTAAAAGGCTATTTAAAAACCATTATGTGGATTACGGTATTGAGTTCGGTTGTGAATATTTTGGCGAATGTTATTTTGATTCCAATGTATTCATCGCAAGGGGCTGCGGTGGCTTTTTTAATCAGTACGCTTTTACAAACCGCATTGTACATTGTTTTCATGCGTCAGGTTGATGCGCCTATTCGCTGGTTGGATAGCCTATTGGTATTGCTTTTTGCGGCGGTGGCTTTATTTTTTGGTCAGATGCTTGATTTGCATGTTGTATTATCGGCTATGCTGACGGTGTTGATTTTTGTGGTATTGTGTGTTGTTGGCAAGCAATTGAACATTGGTAAAATAAAAACGCTCATTATTTCAAAGGGAACATGAGGATACTTTACATATGTGATGAATACCCACCCGGTAAAAACGGCGGCATTGGCACCATGGTTCAGATGATGGCTCGCCAAATGGTAAGTTCGGGGCATTCGGTGACGGTGATTGGATTGTATGAGTATGCCTATGGTTCGCAAGATTTTGAAATAGACGAAGGCGTTGAAGTACATCGGTTAAGATATGCTTACAATTTTAAAGACGGTTCGCTGTTGTTGCGGATTTACAAAAAGTTGCCGCGTCATTTGAAGCGCTTGTTGATTGGTAAGCAGGTGATAACTAATTATGTGAATCAGGTGCAAGCGATTGTTAAGGATAAAAAAATTGACATTGTTGAGATTGCCGATTGGAGTAGTTTGTCGTTTGAAACAGGCATCGGCATTGAATGGCCGCAATTTGATTGTGCGATGTTGGTGAAGTTACATGGGTCGTACACTTATTTTCAAACAGAGTTAAAACAACGCATTGTTCCGCAATTATTTGAGAACGATGACCGATTACTGAAAAGGGCTGATGCCATTGCTTCGGTGAGTGCTTATACTGCAGAGCGAACACGCAATTTGTTTGATTTACAAGGGCCAATAAAAGTGTTGCACAATGCCATTGCAGTTCCTCCACTGAATGAAACAAGAAAAGTAAATTCGACTGATGTGTTTTTTTCGGGGAGCTTGGTGCCTAAAAAGGGCATTTATCAATTGATGAAAGCTTGGAATATGGTGATTGAAAAGAAACCCGATGCCCGTTTGTGGGTTTATGGAAAAGGCCCAATTAATGGTTTAAAAGCTTTATTGAAGCCAGCCGTTTTACCAAGTGTAAACTTTGAAGGCCATGTTTCGCGTTTGGCATTGATGGATCGTTTATCGAATTCAGCATTGGCGGTTTTTCCATCATATTCTGAAACATTTGGATTGATGTGTATTGAAGCCATGAGTATGGCTTGTGCAGTAATATATACCAAACGGTCGTGCGGACCTGAAATTATAACAGATGGTGTTGACGGGGCCTTGGTTGACCCCGACAATGTACATGAAATTGCAGAAAAAATTTTGGCACTTTTATCGGATCATGCTTTGCGAAAAAAGTATGCGGAGAATGGCTATCAAACTTTAGGGAAACGCTTTTCGATAGAAAAATCGGAGCAAGACCATGTGGCGTTTTATGAGGCGCTTATTCAGGCTTATACTATGAAGCAAAAAAACTTTAATTTCACCACGTGACATACCTAAAAAGCCACTATGATAAGGTTAAAACAATGGTCAAAAACATTGACCCTGTACTTTTATTGTTTTTAATTTTTGTTTTGAATTTCAGGTTGTCATTTAAACTCATTGCCTTGGTAGGCATGTATGCGTATCGCCCTGATTTTAAGTTTAAGCGAGACGGCATTTTTTATTTTTATGCTTTGATGATTTTATTGTCGTGGGTAAATTTTGCGTTTGTGGGAGGAGATTATTCTTACCCGCATTTAATGGTGGTGGTGAGTGGATCGTTAATTTGGTTGGCCTGTTTGTTGTGTTTTCATCAGTTGCGTATATCGGTTGAGGGTTTACAGAAAGAGAAACTTGTTAAAACACTTGAGTGGCTGACCGTAATTAATTTTGTGGTGTCGATGTATGATGTGGTGAAGGTGATGTTGATTACCAAAACCAATAATCCATATACACAGGTATCGCCGCCACCTTATGGCATATCATCGGGTGATTTAATAGGTGGGGTGTTTGGCGGGATGCACTTGGTAAATACCATTATCTGCTCATTGTTGCTTGTGTTCTTCGTTTATAGAGGTTCATTATTATTTATCGTTTTGAGTTTAATTCCTTTTTTGTTAACCGGCAGTAATTTAGGCACCTTTATTTTGGGTGGCAGTTTATTGATGATTGCCTTTTTGAACAAGGGCATTGCCTACAAGAATTATGCTTTTTTCTGCATCGCTTTTATTGTCCTTTTTTATATTAAAATCACTCCCGACAATCAGCGATACATGTCGAGCGTGTTAACAAAAGCCACCAAGCAATTGTTTGGTAAAGTGGAGCAAAAGAAAACATCTCACACTTTGATTGCGAACCCTGATAGGATGATTTTGAAGCCCGACACAGTGCCTTCCGGGATATCGAGTCTGAATCCGGTGAAAAAGGTATTGAGCAAAGAAGAGTTAATTATTCAATACATTGAATACCGCAAAAAAGTATTGCATTTAAAAGTTGATGAAAAACAAGTTATTGTTGATTCTAGCGTGATCAGCAGAATGTCGGCGCTTAGAAAACGAAAGGAGAAAATGGCCATTAAATTGAATGATTACGTTTTTTTTAGAAAAGATTCGGTGGCGAGGTCTAAATCAAGCTTGGCATTGTTTGAGTATGGACAATTAAAAAAGTTTGACTTAGAACTTGAGTCTGGTAAAATTACATCATTTAAACAAACCGGCGCTTACTTGTCGGGTGGCATTTGGCATGCTTTATTTGGAGCAGGTATTGGATCGTTTTCGTCTCGACTTGCATTTATTACTTCAGGCATTGTGGAAGATTCGCGTTTGTTAATGGCCTTGCCACATTACGAAACTGAAGCATTTAAAAACAATCACAAAGCCATTTTTAAATATTTAATGTACCGCGATGATGAAACGCATAGCATAACAAATTTGCCATTTTGTTGGTACAATCAATTATTAGGTGAATACGGGATTTTGGGATTCTTGGCTTTTATTGGCTGTTATTGTTTTTATTGGCTTAAGCGGTTTAAGCAACTGCGATACGGCAGATATCTCTTGATAGCCATGCTGGGTTTTTTCTTTTTTGATTATTGGTATGAACGATTGAGTGTAATGGTTATTTTTGAAATGTTGATGTTGTTGGATTTGAAACTAAATAAAACGGTAGAAAGTTAAATGGAAGTTCCAATTACAGTGCTGATGCCGGCTTATAATGTCGAAAAGTACATTCGGGAAGCCATTGATAGTGTGCTAAATCAAAGTTTTAGCGACTTCGAATTATTAATTGTGGATGACGGTTCGCGAGATACAACGGCCGACATTATAAACGCTTATTCGGATAAGCGAATCCGTTTAATACAACAATTGAATGGTGGGGTGTCGGCAGCCTTAAACACCGGGTTAAAGCAAGCAAAAGGCAGATATATTGCGCGTTTTGATGCCGATGATGTGTGTTATCCTTTTCGGCTTGAACAGCAATTTCAATTCATGGAGTCGCATCCCGATTATGTATTAATTGGTTCGGATGCTGATTATATGAGTGAGGAGGGAGAATTTTTATTTACCAATAATAATATTGGCTATAGCAATGAAGAAATTCAATCAAGGGTGGATGTTTATTGTCCGTTTATTCATAGTACCGTGATGTATAAGAAAGAGGTTGTAGAAAGATTGGGAGGCTATGAGGTACTTGCATTTACATTTGAAGATTATTTTTTGTGGAAGAAATTAATCAAAGAAGGCAAGGTGTGTAATTTTAAAACACCATTAATTAAAGTGCGTTTTAATGCATCATCGGTGACCATTGACGAAAAGGATAGGGGCACAGAATTTACCCGTTTAAAACGCAAAGCTTTAGAAACAGGAAAAATTACAGAAGAAGAAGGTGCGCGAATGAAGGCAGGATTAGCAAGTTTGAGCAAAGAAAAAAAGGAAAGTTCGTATCACCGTATGCTGGCTAAAAAATATTTATGGAACAACTATCAGCCGGGAAAAGCCCGAAAGCATTTGTTGTTATCATTAAAAATCGAACCATTTAAAATTCAGGGTTATTTGTTGATGGGCATGTCGTTATTGCCTTCAGCAGTGATTCGGGCGGTTTATAATTTGAAATCGTGAATGCCAATGCTAACAATGAAAAAATTGATTGAGGCCAAATAACAAAAAAGAGATGGGATTATTGAATCGCTATATGGCTGTTTACAAACAAATCGACGACAAAGCCGAGCGCTTTCGTTTTCTAATGGTGCAGTGTTTTGTTTTTACCTTGCCGTTCGACCGTTTGTATTCATCAGTGATATTCATCCTTTTGTGCATCACAAGTGTTTTTGATTTACGCATTGAAAAGTTAAAATCAATTCCCCGCAATTTTTTTATTTTTCAATCTGTGTATTTGTTGTCGCTGTTATGGTACTTTATGTCTTTTCATATCGTATGTCGTCTTCTTCTTGCGCCCGCAGCGATCGGCCAGCTCTGCCTGGCTC
>JBAXXZ010000139.1:0-6038 GCA_037127575.1 Bacteroidota bacterium
ATTATCCGCCAATTGAGGGCAATCAAGTGTTCGCCAATAAATTGGTAGAAACACTCGAGCGTTTATTAAATGAAAAAGATAAATACATTGCTGAGTTGCATCAAAAAAATGCTGAGATGGAGCAAAGACTCGATAGCGTTTTGTTAAAGTTGAAATACAAAGGGTTTCGAACCTAAAAGCTTTAAATATGTGGCTATGCATGCCGGTTATTGGATCATTACCATGATGTTAATGGGTGGTATTATTTGTCAGTTTTCGTAGGATATTCATTACTCAATGGCTTTTCTAAGGAACTCTGAAAAACTTAGGAAAAGAAAATTGCAGAAATAAAATGTGTATTAAATTGACGAATAACCCACGTTTAATTAACGATAATTGATTCTGTATTTTTCAAAACTAAAAATCAGCACGACACTGTTTATCTAAAATAAATGAATGTATCCATGCAGGATCATTCTTTAATCGCAACCGGCCTAACGATATTGAAACGTTTCGAATATTTATAATTTTTTTCATTAGCCGTGATACTTGTATCTTGAATAAAACTTAGAATTACATTGGCATTACCATTCACAAAGGCAGATAATTCAGATTGATCGATGGTGATTGAAGTTGCCCCGGCTGAAGCTGTTTTGGAATACGGAGCCAATTCCGGTCGGTTAAAATCGTACACAATTACTTGTACAGAATCCGCATTATTTACATTGCCATAATTAAAAGTGGTGCTGGAAGAAGTATGTATAAAATCGGGAATGATATGCAAAGCTTCAACTGTAGGCATAATTATTGAGATGTTTGCCGTAAAATTTTTAGAAGCATCAAAACAGTTTAGTTCCCAAAGTTGCGATTTATTATTTTTGCGCTCAATGGTATCTTGATAGCTTGACAGTATTTCAGAGAATGATAATGGTATGCCATTTAATTTCAAAGTGCCTAAATTTTGCGAAAGCCAAGGTTTTATAAAAGAACTTGTATCAGTATAAATGTGCGCTTCTGCCATGTACACGGTTTTTTTACTTATATCGTAGCGACTAATACTTGTATCAAGTGAAAGCGTATCGAAATAATAATAAGTTTTAGTATAGCTTAATTCGCCACTATAAGGCGTTTGTGCCTGCATAAAAATGCCACAACAAATTGTGAAAATAAAGTTAAATAGGTTTTTCATTATTTAATTATTATACGCTTTTGAAATTCTTTTCCCAGCGCGGATTTCACCTTAACAAGGTACATGCCCTTACTTTCATTAATCTGAATTGGAAGTGTGGTATGCTTTGCTTGAATTTCAATTTGATATACTGTTTCATTTAAAACGTTAATCACGGAAATATTTATAATTTGATTCGCTTCAAAATTTAATTGAACATTAAATGTGCCTTCGTTTGGATTAGGATAAATTTGAATAGGATTTTCTGTAGACGAAATTTCAGAATTTAAACTCGAAGTATGTTTTGAAGTTACGTCACCGTCATCTAAATATTGACCTGAAGGAGAAACAGAAGCATTTGAATAATAATTTGGCGACTGCGCATTTCTTAACATACCTGTGCTTGTATTCCAATCACAATCATGAAAAGGATTAATGAAAATTTTCACATCACTTCCCTGAGCAGAGGTAAATCCTGGCAACAAGGTAATTTGTTTACCTGCACGTATTTCTACTGCCCCATTCGAAGCGATAACATTATTAGCCCTTATAAACTCAAAGGCACCAAATGTTTTTTTATTGTTGGCCGCAAATGTTCCGTCAGATTTTGGAAAATTGTCTGTTAAATCTCGATCAATATAGTCTTTCATGTCTACCGTTAAATTGGCATATTTTTGTTCTGTTAAGTAGTATAAATTGTGTAGGAGCATAAAATCTAAACCGGAATACTCGCCTTTGTTTATTTGATTAACACAAATGGATTTATCCCAAACGCGATCAAATCTATCCATGGTGCAACTTGCACCCCATGGGTCAGGAGGCATAAAGCCCGTTCCGAAATTAAAGTTGCCATTACATGGGGCATTTGCCAATTGATTTTTAACTGTGTTTTTTATAACAAGCCTACTCGGAGATGCCAAGGTATTTAACCATCTAAAACCGTTTGGCGGATTTGTGATCAATTGATGAAGGACATCGCGTAAATAAATACCAAAAAGTTGATCAGATCCATAATGCACAAATGAAAGGGGTGGAGAACATTTATTGTGATCCAATGAGAAGAAAACGGGGTTGAGAGCGTAATTATATAAAAGTCTTTCATCAGTTACATTTTTTAATACTGCTGCATGTAAGTATTGCCTGCGTATTGCAATTAATTTACTTATGTAATTTGCGGCAGTCGAAATTGCAGCAGCAATTACCTGCTGGTTTGTATTAAATTTAGCAGCCTTAATCACATTAATAAGCCCGGTTATAGCGTTTGCTATCGCCGGACTAAAATCGGCATGGGCAATTGAATCGGCTCTGTTTAATTCTTTATTGGTACCAGAAAGTGCTGCCAATATTGTATTAAGCGCAACAATTGCAGTTTCAACAGTTAAATTTACCACAGAAATTTGCTCATAAACGTTATTGCCTGAACCGGCCATGCAATGCATAAATCCTTGAAAATCTACACGAGGACCACCTCCACTATTCATGTAGGCCATGTAAAACGGAACAGTAAATACCGAAATGTTTGTTCTAAAATCAAAAGATGCAGTCCATGGATAGTTTGCTAAATTATTAGTGTACCAGTTATTCGATGGCGAAAGTATTGGGAATTGATTTATCACTGGAATGGACGAAGTACTGGGTAATGGTATCGGAAACCAAAAGTAAGGAAGTGACTGACCATGTTTAATAAAATTTCCTAAATTATCTAAACCATAGGAATAAATAAATGGTGCACCACCTGTTTGCACGGTATTATTTAAATGATTAGTTAATACACCGGCACTAAAGGGTGGTGATAAACTTAATAAACCTGAAGGTAATGAATTGACCAATGATTGTACAACCTCAGGCAAGGTAGAAAGCTTGTTCGCAGGATTACGGATTAAAAACAAAGGGTCGTTTTTCATCCACAAGATAATGCGTTCAGCAATTTCTTTTGCTTCGTTACACAAGCTAATTTGACCGGGCGTTGCGGTAATCGGAAAAACATTGCCATTATCACTGTCGCCAATATCAACCAATTTACTGGTTAAAGTTAAACCCATCAATAAATAATATGCCTGATCCATACTTTCTTCAAAGCCTAAAAGCGCTTTCCTATAAATTGTGTCATTATTACTAAAAACATTATTAATGCTATTTTGGGCTGAATTCCAAGAGCTGCCTGTTCGGTACACGCCAGATAAATTAGTTGAAGTGAAGCCATGGTCTTGAAGGATTGTACTGGGTAAATAGAATGGGCCTGAGTATCCTGGAATTGTATTCGTTAGAACACTCTTATCTAAATTGTTGAGGTAATTGAAATGTTTGTAGTTATTGGCAACAAAATCCCCCCTAGTATCATCTCGAACAAAAAAGCCATTCAACGCAGGTGTATTTTGAGGTGAAGGCGCATCAAAATAACTTTCTGCATCTCTATCTAATCTATTAATTGCATTTAAAGCGCAAAATATTTCATGTTTAACCTTGCTAACATCCTGGTTGTTGTTTTTTAATAACCTGTATTCTGTTGCTAACACAGATAAATAAATTCCTAATCTTGCCGAAGCGTCACCTGAATGAAGTTTAGGTGCATCGGATAAATCGATATTTACAGCCGAATTAGAGTGTTTTGTTATTTTCTCATTGAATGGTAAACTTTCTCCAAAATTTAAACCAATTTTAATAAAATCATTATTTAAATGTGATTTATAAAACCAATACTTTCTATGTAAGTCTTCGTCTGAAATAGCCTGGCCTATTAAATTCGAATTAAGTAACGATATAAAAAATAATAAGAATTGAGTTTTTATTTTCATTTGCATTTGTGCTATTTTTTCCAATAAATTCCATAAATTCCTTGGGCAGTTGATCGTTTTATGTGCAATGAACCTTGATAAAGCTTTGTAATTGTCCAACCTTTATAGCTCCTTCCGCTTTTGATCAAAGGCGTTAAGAACCAATAAGCAAATGTGGTATCATCTCCACTATAAGTTATTGAATCCCTTGAAATCATTCCAAATGCATTCCAAGGAAATACCAAATATGATTCATGCCAATCATTGGATTTAGTTGGCATACTGTAAACCCACTTCACATTTTCGATAGAGATACTGCCTGATGTGACAACATTTGGTTGAGTTATTATTGAATTCCCATTAAGTAAATAATCTTCTATATGCCAACTACCGTCTAATCTTTCAGCAGTTGTCCCTTTTTCCGGCCCAGGATCTTCTTCGTATTGTGGTCCATAAGGGCGGGTATCTTTAGGTTTACAAGTGCTGCCAATAAAACTAAAGACCAGCGTGAACAACAATAATACCAAACTTGAAACTTGTTTAGAAGAGATTAAATTTTTCATATTAATGAATTTTAATTAGTCTCTCTAATTTACGATTTTGTTCTTTAAGTTCTTCAATCTCTTTCTGCTGTTGTATCATGTATAAGTATAATTCTTCAATTTTTTCCATCTGTTTAACTTGCAAGTCGCTTAGGTTAATGCCATTCTCCGCCACTTCTTTTGCGGTTGGTATGTTGGGTAAATGCTTGTTTACTTGTATGTAGCTTTCTAATTCATTAATTGGCTTTAATACATAGGTTTTTTCAAAAACATAATCCGGAAATACAATGTGAGAAGCCATTACATTTATTTCACGGGCAAAAACAAATCCGTTTGCTTTAACCTTAAAATTGATTTTTTGATTACTCGCGTCAAAAATCTCGAATGCGTTGCCACCATTGGTATTTACATTTAACATGGATGAATTCAGTGCATTGTTTTGTTTGCCCACATTTGTTTGGCCGTTGCTTTCAACATTAAATGTTATTTTTTGCACGGATTCATCATATATTTCGAAGGCATGGGTGTTGTTGTTGGCGTGAACATTTACATTTAGCACCGATGTATTCAGGGCATTGTTTTGTTCGTTTACCTGAAGTTTATTGCCATTAAGCGTTAAATAGGTGTAGTTAAAATCACCCCATTTTTGTACGCTTTGCCCGGGTAATCTTTCCCACCAGGTGCGCGTGTCGGTGCCGGGTAGTAAGTAAGATGCATCAATTGAAAGACCGTCGTGTAAAGCATAATCTTCCCAACCAAGTTTAAGTTCACTAGTTCGGTAAACCCATTCGTTGTGCTGAAAATTATTTAATACCCTTGCCCTAAATGACGATAGCATTTTGGCGTATTGTCCACCCGATTCCTGACTCACCGGATTAGTTTCCAGTACTTCAAATTTAGCAGTAGGTGATACCTCGCTTATACCTACTTTGGTATTCGGCTTTATCCACATGGTTAAATTATTATTGGCCTTTAATACAAAATCAAAATTGTTACAAGTGCCAATGTCAGAAAAGATGGTATAATTAGCTGCTTGGCCGTAGTTATTAGAGCCGTTATTTAATTGAGGCGCCAATATATTGCCTCCCAAATACCAGGCGGCCGCAGGTTCATGACAAGGTGTTGTTTCTGTGCCTGTATAATTATTGTCACCCTGTGAAAATGTAATTAAAGGAATAGTTACAATTGCACATAAAAAAGTCAGGTTATTTTTCATCGGATTTTTTTTGCAAGTTTTAAATTCATCCTCACTTTGGTATATTCAAGAAGTTCAAAAATTGAACCATAATGCTGCCAGTTTTGAACCTATTTGGTTCATTTCTTTTTTTTGGTATATTTGATTAACAAATCCAACAAATCATGAATGTTTCCGGCAACTTAAAAAAAATCAGATTGCTAAAAGGAATTAACCAAAGTTTCGTGGCAAGTCAATTGGGCATTAGTATTAAAGCTTATAGCAAGATTGAAAACAACCAAATTAAACTCACGGTCGAGAGATTGTTTCAATTGGCAGAAACACTAAAAGTAGAACCTTCAGCTTTTTTTGAAAGTAATCCCAAGACCCAAGACCCCCCC
>JBAXXZ010000140.1:0-6033 GCA_037127575.1 Bacteroidota bacterium
GTATTAAATGTTGGCGGAGAATTGTTTAGCATCCCATCGCCAGCGCAAACAGCCATTTTGGTTCAAAAAAGCGGCATTATCTATGATAAAAATGTATTGAGTTTTGCTAATAAAGTGAACACCTTTAATACAGATTTTATGCGTGCCATTAATTTGGGTATTTATGGTGCCGATTTGGGATATGTTTCATTGTATAACCAAACCCAAGATGCCATTGCTTATTTAGCTGCCGTGAAACAATTGAGCGATAAATTGGGTTTATCAACTGCCTTCGACAGAGCAACGATGGGCAGGTTACAAAACAATTTAACCAACCGCGACAGTATGATGGTTTTGGTAAGTTTGGCTTATCAGGCTAGTGACACCTATTTAAAAAACAATCAACGCAATGATTTAAGTAGTTTAATTTTAGCCTGAGGTTGGATAGAAGGCATGCACTTTTCGGTGGTGGCCAATAAAAACAATGGCAGTCAACAGTTACGATACCGTATTGCCGAGCAAAAACAAGCATTATCAAGTATTTTGAAAGTGCTTTCGCAAAACAACTCATATGAAGCCAAGGAACTAAGCAGTCATTTAAGGGAACTCCACAAAATTTACGAAGGTGTTATTTTTAAATATACATACGAAGAGCCTGTTACCGACAGTATTAGAAAAATCACTTACATCAATAGCACCACGGAAATTTCATTATCTGATGAACAATTGGTTAAAATTACCGACAAAATTGAAGAAATCAGAAACAACCTTGTGAATATAACAAAATCGAATCCATGAAGAAGTTAATCATAGCGCTCCTTTTAATATTATTTCTTAATCCATTTAATGCCAAGCTTGGGGCGCAATGCGACACCATTGCCAGTATTTGCGCCAAGCACATTATTTCATCATTTGTTTCTGACGGCCAGCAATACAGGTCGTTATTGCTTAATTCAGAGGAATATGCGGAGTTTAAAACCACTTTTTTTGGTGAAACAACATATCGTATTGCAGCATGTAGCGGAAAAACTGATGGAAATTTGATTTTTACCATTTATGACCAAGACCGCCGTGTATTATTTTCAAACAAAAATCAAAAAAATGCCCCATATTGGGATTTTAAGATAAAATCTACACTTGAAACCACCATTGAAGCACGTTTGGATTCAAATAAAAATGCAGGATCAGGATGTGCTGTGATTCTCATAGGTTTTAAACAAAAATAATCCTTCCTCTTAATAAAATTTTAAAAGCTTAAAGCCTGAGTTTAAGCTTTTTCGTACATTGTGCAATTAAAATAATGTTTCTTTTTTTAGATGAAAACTTTTTTTTATTTCTTATTAATTATTTTAATCGGATTAAAAACATTTGGGCAAGCTAATTGTGATTCAAAATTTGTGGCCGACACAATGAGTACCTTTAATAAGAGTGCGGTAATTGAGGGGGATTATATTGAAACAACGTTAAAAAAAGGAACTGTTGTGCGTTTTTTTAAAACTAACAACGATAAATATTATTTACGTTTTATGGTGACTGAAAATTTTTACTTTGATAAAACCGATGTGTTGGAAATTGTGTCGGGCCATAAGAGTTATTACGCCAATGAAATGCGTCAATACAAAGTGAATAAATTAGCCGGCTTATACATTTTAGAAATACCAAAAAATTATATTTCACAGTTAAAGGATCATGGTATTACCGCCCTAATCTTTGCGCATGCTGAAACACATTTTACAAAATCAGACGCAAAACTGGTGAGAGAAATATGTACATGTTTTTACAATTCAATTCAAAATAAAAAATAATGAGTGAAAGGATTTTAAGGGCGCTAATGCAGATGTTTGCAATTATTGCAAAAGTTGATGGCGTAAACAATACCGGACGATTAATCGTGCAATCATTTTTAAAGCAGCAGCTGAACTTAGAGCAGGTTGATATTTACTTAAAGGTGTTTGATGAATTTTTAGAATCGCATCAAAACGCCAGTAAAAGAAAAGAAGGCGTTGCTAAGAGGACCTCTGTAAACTCGGTTAAAGTTTTAAAAATTTGTACGCAGATTAACCAAGAGTTGGAGCAACCACAAAAGGTGATTGTGTTGATTCGTTTGTTAGAATACATTTATTCAAGTGAAGAAATCACCAATCAAGAATTTGAATTTGTGAATACGGTAGCGGAAACATTTAATATTCCAATTGAAGAGTATCAAAAAGTGAAATCGTTTGTTGCTGATGATGTAAGTGTGATTCCGGATGATTCAGACATCCTTGTGATAAATCATTTAGAGTATGGCTATCAGAACAACACCCGTCACATCTATTGTGATCCGATGACTGTGGATGTGCGTATTTTGCAAGTAGAGAGTGTGTCGATGTATATTTTACGCATCTACGGTAAAATGGAATTGCAGTTAAACGGCCAAGGTATTTCGCGTGAGCGCATTCATATTTTTACACCGGGTTCATCTATACGTTCCAGTAAAATAAAACCAATTTATTACAGCGATATTATCAGTCGTTTTTTAAGTGATGAATCGAAAGCCAGAATTACGTTTGAGGTAAAAGATTTAGAATACAAATTCAAAGGTGGTAAAATTGGATTAAGAGACATCAACATTAATGAAGACAGTGGAAAGCTGATTGGCATTATGGGTGGATCGGGCGCTGGTAAATCAACCTTATTGAATGTATTAAACGGTAATGATGTGCCAAGTGCCGGTTCGGTAAACATTAACGGAAAAAACATCCATACACAAAGACAGCAAATTGAAGGTGTAATTGGCCACGTGAGTCAGGATGACCTTTTGATTGAAGAGTTGACTGTATTTGAAAATTTATTTTATAATGCCAAACTTTGTTTTGGGAACTTTAGTGACGATGTGATTGCAAAAAATTGTAATGCATTATTGGCAGATTTGGGTTTAAGTGAAACCAGGCATTTGAAGGTTGGATCGCCATTGGATAAAACAATTTCAGGCGGCCAAAGAAAGCGCTTAAATATTTCGTTGGAGTTAATTCGTGAGCCGAGTGTATTATTTGTGGATGAACCTACATCAGGTTTATCGTCGCGTGATTCGGAGAACATCATGGATCTTTTAAAGGAATTGGCCTTAAAAGGGAAATTAATATTTGTAGTCATACATCAACCTTCATCAGACATTTACAAAATGTTCGACAAATTGATGATTTTGGATGTGGGCGGTTACCCAATTTATTATGGCAACCCTGTTGATGCTGTGAGTTATTTTAAACGATTGGTTAATCATGTAAATGCCGATGAATCGGAGTGTCACCATTGTGGTAATGTAAATCCCGAACAAATTTTCAATATCATCGAAAGTAAAGTGTTGGATGAATACGGCAATTTAACTTACAATCGTAAGGTAAGCCCTATTACTTGGAACCAACATTATAAGGAGCTGATTGAAACCGGCATTCATACTGAGAAAAAGCATACTGAGATTCCTGAATCCATTTTTAAAATTCCGAATATTTTTAAGCAGTTTGTGGTTTTTATCACACGTGATATTAAGAGTAAATTAACCAACACCCAATACTTACTCATTAATTTTATTGAAGCCCCCCTACTCGCTTTTATTTTGGCTTATTTGATTAAGTACTTTAACATTGACGATGAAAATTCGAAAGGATATATTTTTAGGGACAATGAAAATATTCCTGCCTATATGTTTATGTCGGTTGTAGTAGCCCTATTTATTGGCTTAACAGTTAGTGCCGAAGAAATTATTCGTGACAGAAAAATCCGTAAGCGCGAATCCTTCTTAAATTTAAGTAAGGGCAGTTATTTGTGGAGTAAGATTATGATCATGTTTGTGTTATCTGCTATTCAAACTTTAACTTTTGTTTTGGTAGGTAATTCAATTTTGGGCATTAAAGGCATGTACACTGATTATTGGCTGGTATTATTTACAGCATCTTGCTTTGCGAACATGTTGGGATTAAATATATCTTCTGCCTTTAACAGTGCAGTAACCATTTACATATTGATTCCATTTTTAATTATACCGCAATTGTTATTGGCGGGTGTGGTTGTGAAATTTGACAAACTCAATCCAAGTTTAGCGTCTCAAGGCAGCGTGCCTTTATCAGGTGAAGTAATGGCCAGTCGTTGGGCTTTTGAGGCATTGGCTGTGAATCAATACAAGGAAAATAAGTTTGAGAAAATGTTTTATAAGGAAGACAAGATCATTAGTATTGCTTCTTATAAAAAAGATTTTTGGATACAAAAAATCACCAATAAGATTAGTAAAATCAACAATGAAATTACTGCCGGAAAAAAACTAAATGAAATATCGCACGATATTGATTTGTTACATTATGAACTAGAAAAAGAGGGCAGTTACAGTAAAAAGATTTGTCCTGTTTTAAACGACGTATCTATTAGCAATTACAATGAAACTGTTGGCAAAAGTATTCAAGAATATCTAGATAAAACTTTAAAGCCATTTTATATTGGGAAAGACAATGCAGCCAGAAAGAGAATTGACGACACCAAGGTGAAGTTAATTTCTGATTTAAGTAACGATGGATTAGTGAAGATGGAAGATGACTATACCAATGAAAGTTTAACACAATTGGTGAAAAACGCCAACGATATTAGTGGTGAGCGTTGTTTAGAAAAGGATGGCCGTTTTATACAACAAACCGATCCTATTTATCTAGACCCGAAGGATTCGAAATTTGGCAGGGCCCAATTTTTTGCACCCACCAAGCAGTTTTTGGGCAGAAGATACAGCACTTTTGGTTTCAATATATTCGTGATTTGGATCATGAGTATTACATTAATCATTTCTTTGTATTTCGATTGGTTTAAAATTGCCCTTGATCGATTAGGTAACATTCCCGAATTATTTAAGAAGAAGGAAGATTAATCTAAAATTGGAAATAGATAAAAGGCTGCATTTCACCACTCATTAATTGATACATGGTAATGATGATAAAAATGGTGATGAGGCCCATCAGCCACAAAGGTCGGGCAGCAAACCAATGTCTGTAACTTAGTTTATACTTTTCAGGAATCCAGTGAAGCAAATAACCCAATGCCATTAGGCTAAGGATATACGGGTATGACTGTAATACTTTAAAGAAGAGATTTAGTGCAAAATGATTCGACAGGCGATCAAAAATATTTGATACAATTTCCATTGAATCACTTCTAAAAAAAATTCGGGTAAAACTGATGAAAGTAAGTGTGATGATCATCAAAACCATTTTAATAAAAATATTTTGGGTGTTTTTGAATGGTGAAATTTTCAACCATAATTTATGAATGATTAAGCCCAAGCCGTTTAATCCCCCCCAAATAATAAAAAGCCAAGAACTGCCGTGCCACAATCCGCCCAATAACATTGTGACCATTAAATTGATGTTGGTATTGATAGCAGATTTAACTTTTGCCGAGACAACTACCAAGATCAACAATACAGCGGCTAAGCCAAGCAGAACATAAAGTAACCATAGTTTACCGGCAAGCAATACAAGGAACAGACTTAACACAAGAATGGCTGCATATGAGCCAATGCTCCCCTTGCGATTTCCACCTAGCGGAATGTATAAGTATTCTTGCAACCAAGATGATAAAGAGATGTGCCAGCGTTTCCAAAACTCACTTGTACTAGTGGCTTTGTAAGGTGAATTAAAATTTGTTTTTAAGCGATAACCCAATATAAGCGCCAATCCTATCGCCATATCGGTGTAGCCGCTAAAATCCATATAAATTTGCAAGGAGTATGCAAAAATGCCCAATGTGGTTTCTAATCCCGAATAATAATTTGGATTATCAAAAACCCGATCAATAAAATTTACGGCCAAATAATCAGCCACAATTTTTTTCATAAATCCATTTAGAATCCAAAACAAGGCCATGCCAAATTCAACTTTACTTAAGCGGTAAGGTTGGTAAATTTGATCGATAAAATCATGTGCCTTCACAATTGGACCTGCTACTAAATGCGGGAAAAAACTCACAAAAAAACCATAATCCGTAATGGATTTTACAGGGCTTACTTTTTGTCGGTAAATATCGATGGTGTATGAT
>JBAXXZ010000141.1:0-6014 GCA_037127575.1 Bacteroidota bacterium
TACACCGCTTTATTTTGAAGTGGAGTTAATCGACATCATGCCGGCTCCGGCACAACAAGAAATGCCAATGCCACACGGCAAATAATTTGGCCGAATTTTTGTAATCAGGATAAATAAAAACGACAATGAAAAAACTACTTTTATTAATCACCGGACTAACGGTTCTCAATTATGGAGCCATCGCTCAAAAAAAAGTAAAACAAACACTTAGTAAAATGGATAAAGAGTTCTTAAGTAAACAAGCAGATGGCATGTATGCCAAATTTGAAACTAACCGCGGTGATATCTACACGGTTTTGGAATTTAAAAAAACACCAATGACTGTAGGTAATTTTGTGGGTTTGGCAGAAGGTAAAATTAAAAATACCGCCAAAGCTGAAGGGGTGCCTTATTACGATGGATTAAAATTTCACCGTGTAATCCCGAATTTTATGATTCAAGGTGGTTGTCCACTTGGTACCGGAACAGGCGATCCGGGTTACAAATTTCAAGATGAAATTGACACGAGTTTAAAACACACCGTTCCGGGCGTATTAAGTATGGCCAATGCCGGCCCTGGCACTAACGGTTCACAGTTTTTTATTACACACGTTGCCACACCATGGTTAGATGGTAAACACACTGTTTTTGGCCATGTGATTGTTGGTCAAGACGTAGTAAACCAAATTGCAGGTGATGATAGCATTCGCAAAGTAGTCATATTAAGAAAAGGTAAAGAGGCAGAAGCATTTAATGCGCCTGTTGTATTTGAAAGCGAAACCAAAGGTTTTGAATCCAAAAAACAAGCCAAAATTAACGCCATGTTTACCGGTGCAAAAACAACGGCAAGTGGATTGCGTTATACAGTTCAACAAGAAGGTACCGGTAAATCACCAAAAGCCACTGATACAGTAAAAGTGCACTACACCGGGAAGTTTTTAGATGGTAAAGTATTTGATAGCAGCGTACAACGTGGTCAGCCAATTGAGTTTCCTTTAAACCAAGTCATTCCGGGTTGGACAGAAGGATTACAATTAATGAAAGAAGGCGGCAAATCCACCTTCTATATCCCTTATCAATTGGGTTATGGCGAACAAGGTTATCCTGGTGCCATTCCGCCAAAAAGCGATTTAATTTTTGAGGTTGAACTCATTAAAGTAAAATAACAATACTTGTTTCAAAATTTGAAATTCCCGAGGTGTAAGCTTCGGGGATTTTTATTGTTAGCCCATATATAATTAATAAATTGTCAAAAATTTAAACCTCACTTGTAAAATAAACCCATGAAAAAACTTATCGCCCTCAGCTTTTTTGTTGTTTGTGTGCTTTTTAACAAAGCCCAAAGTCTTGATATTAATTGGTCAGAAAAACTCATTTACGACAATAAAATTGATGGCTTTTTCGACGGCTTTGTAGGCGATAATGATCAATACATTTACGCCAAGTTTAGCAATTTAACATTCCGCCCAAAAAAGTATAATAAAAAGGTAAAGTTGTTGGTGTTCGACAAAAAAACCATGCGCAAAGTAGGCGAGGTTAAATTAAAAGGATACGAAAAGGAGAAGAAGGATTTGGATTACTTTAGCACTTTTGTGTTTAAAAAGGTGGTGTATGTGATTTGGGAAAAAGAGTCGAAAAAGAAAAATGAATATTTCGCCGAATCCTTTGATGAGATGTTGAAGCGCACGAATAAACTCGCCAAAATTTACGAATATGTTGAAGAAAAAGGCCATTATGATAACGTGGTGTTTTATGGTAATAAAGATGCCGCCAAGGTGCTTATTTTAAAGGAATTTGGCATCACCAAAGACGATGAGAATTTAAAAATCGAATACAAAATGCTGAATGCCGATTTAAGTTTCGGTAATGTTCGTCAGGTAATTTTCCCCATTCAATTTTCTAAAAAGCGACGCGGTTTGTTTTCATCCAATACCGGTTTAAAATTAAACTATGAGTTGGGTAACGATGGTTTTTTATACGTGCGCGATTTAATTAAAATGGATGAAGATGAAAGGAAGGAATTAAAAAGACATGAATCGTCGACCTATGTTTATTTTGCCCAGGTTAACACCGACAAAGGCACCATTAGAGATTACAAGGTGAAATATGATGACAAGAACACTTTTTTTGTAAACTATATACTTGATAAAGGAAAGATTAAACTCTATGGTTTTTTTAGTGATTTAAATAAAGATTCAAAAGGAATAGATACACATGGTATTTTTTATGTGTGCATCAACAATTATAGTTTTAAAACCGAAACAAGCCATTTTGAATACTTTGACAAGAATTTTTTAGATCAGTTGTATGCTACCGATCAAAAAGACCGAAAAGGAACAGGTGCATTAAAAAGCAAAAAAGCAAAAGATTCAGACAGGAGTAGCATTGATGATCGTTACGTTATAGAGCAAACCATTTCAGATGGTCCTAATTTAATTTTATTTTGTTCGATGATGAACAATTATTCAACAACCACCTGCGATACCAAGGGAAATTGTACCACTAGGTATTATTGCAAGAAAAAAAATGTAACGGTATTTAAATTAAACCAAGACGGTAAATTTATTTGGGCCAAAAACTTGGATAGGGAAATGACTTACAGTAATTGGGATGTATACGATGTAAGGGTAATAGGTACAAAAAATAATTACTTTGTTTTGTATGGTTCGAGTAAAGAATTAAATGGCAAAAGAAAAAAATTGCGTTCGGTTTTAAACGGGAACCTTAATTATGCTGTGTTTTCGACATTTGACGGTAATTACAAATTGAATGAATACGTTGTGAACAAAAAGGGCACGAAGAAGCGTGACAAAAAACACATTTCTCCATCCACGCTTTTACCTTATGACAACAAAATATTGGCGCAAGCAGTAAGGGTGAGAAGAAAACCGGGTGTTTTTATTTCGCTCCTATTTCCACCGGCATATTTTTTCCTGCAATTTAATCCCAATCTAATGAAAGGTACCGGTTATTTGGGAACCGTTACAGCCAAGGATTAAGCGCTAAATAAAGACAAAACGCATCTTTAATTACAAGTAGCATTAACACAGCGTTTTAAAAAGCTTTGTTAATGCCAATCATCCAACGGAATTGAAAATAATCGGTTTCGGCATATGGTAGGCGGTTAATGAAAAACGGCATATCAATGCGAACCGTTAGTGGTTTTAAGTTGTACAATTTTCCCCAACGCACAATGGCGATTGTTGTGCCAACACCTGCATCGGCCATTAAATCACTCATCACAGTGGCTTTGCCTGCTGCATTTGTATTGATGCTGCCGGCATCTGCAAATAAGTAAGGTTGAATTTTTAAACTATTTTTAAGAAATTTCGGATTTAACTTTTGAAACAATCGGCCAAATTCCAATTCGGCATTCACTGAAAATCCTGTACTTCCTTTGTAATTGTATGAATAAGAGCCATCGGCATTTCTCGTGGCAAGTAAATAACCCGAAAAGCCCCTGAGATTTAAGCCGCCACCTGCTGTAAAATGGTTGGTGGTAACCCCATATCCACCCCAATCGTAAGGCATAAATCCGGTTGAGCGCGTATATTTATTGTTCATTAAATCTTCGTTATTGGCGCCGGCTGCAAATAACATTGATTCGCTTGGTAACCTTGTGCCAAAGCCCAATTGCCCGAAAACCCGTGTGCTGAGCGTTAGTTTACCCAAATTGTGTTTGTTTAAATGTGTAAATGTTGCCGCCGAAAAATCGTAATCGTTGGTAAATGCAGCGGCCCTGAGGTTTAAAGACAAGGTACCGGCATCTTTTCTTAAATTGTACTTGTGTTCTACGCCAAGGTGAATGGCCGAATTTAATTTTTTAAGGCCCCATTCATAAGGAAACAACAAATAAGTTAAATCCGAAGTCACATCGCGTAACATGGCCTTGGCATGCGTATAAATTCGGGTTCTATCATTGTTCATTTTTTTCTCTATACCTATGGTTGCGCCATCTAAACCGTCGAGTGATTTTAAATTCAGATAAAAATTCGCCTTTTTAATATACCTGTTCAACGATGTGCGGTAATCGAGTTGAAACGACAAAGTGTTGGCGTCTCTAGTTGAGGTGTAGGCCCCCAAATAATTACCTTGGCCAATATCACTTCTATACCAAAGTCCCAATTCAAACACATGTTTACTATTTAAGTAATCGCCACTTAATACCACGCCGTATTTAATGCCGTCAAATCCATTGTACCAAAACGAAGGCCGCACCCGCATATCGTATTTTTTCCAATCAGCCGGATTATATACATGCGAATCAAAACGCAAACCCACGCGCTCGGAAGTGGTATTGTTGGTCATGTCAATATCCGCCATGCGGTGTGATGGGTCGATAATGACATTTTTGATGGGCACACCAATGTTTAGAGTGGCAGTGTAAGTGGTTTTTAATTTTGGTCCCCAACCAATCCAACGCGGCAAGGTAGTGGCAGTGGATGGCTTGATAAACCAAGTGTTCGGAATATAATACAAACGTGCCGAATCGTTTTTGTCGACCACAGCAAAATCAATTGGCATTTGCATGCTGCCTTTGCGTTTAAAAGTAATTTCATACACATTGTTTTTTTTGTGTTTCACCCGCGATATTTTGTAATCAATGCTTTTGCTCGTTTCTAACCACTGATCAAAAAACCAATTTAAATCAACGCCTGTGTACTGAATAATGCTGTTTCTGAAATCCTCGGGGTAGGGATGACAAAATTTCCATTGCTCAAAATAATGTTGCATGGCTTTATCAAACAAAGCACGACCCAACACATATTCCAAGTTTTTTAACATGGTGGCCATTTTGGTGTAGGATTGGCCGTAACCGCCACCGTGACGAATAGCACCATTAAAATCATCGGCATGGGTATTTAATTGGGCCTCTTCGTTATTAGTCACTACACGGTTGTAATATGAATTGTAAATTTCATCGTCGATGATTCTACTGGCTTCGGTAAAACGCTGTACATATTTGCCTTTCACAGGATTTTCAACAGTAATCGGACCATCGATGTATTGATATGAATCGGCTGTGTAAAATTGGGTGAAACCTTCATCCATATAAGCGCGGTAAGTTTCATTACTGCCCAACATGCCTTGAAACCAATTGTGTGTCATTTCATGAATAAACAAACTACGGTAATCGGGATCAAATCCCCCACACAAAGTAATCATTGGATATTCCATGCCATCCTGCGCATCGGCCACCACCATTTTTGGGTGATGGTATGGACCAATATTGTTAGAATTGGTTTCTAACACCTTGGCAATGTATTGTGAGGCATTGTACCAGCCGGCCGCATGTGATTCTTGCACCAAAGCAATGCAGCGCACACCCTGCCAATTGGTTTCGCCAATGCGGTAATTGGGGTCGGTGGTTAGAGCAAAATCGTGCACATTAATGGCCGCATATTTCCAAGTTTTTTTTGTGCCGTCTCTTTTAATAATGTCTGATGGTGCTGAATTAAAAGGTTTTTTTAAAAAGTTCGAAATGTCTAATTTTTTTCTCAGCGTGTCGGGCATCACTTCTTTTTCGTTTAAAAGTGTACCGGTGCCTTCGGTGATATAATTGTTTGGAAGCGTTAATTCTACATGGTATGAGCCAAAGTCGCCATAAAATTCATGGTCCATGTGTTGATCGGTGGCCCATGCAAATTTTTGATCAATCACCGCAATGCGCGGGTACCAATGCACAATGTCGTAATGTTTTTTTCCTGACGAATTAAACATTTTCATGCGGTTACGAATGGTTTCTTTATCGAAGTAGGTGCTAAAATTAATTTTAAAAGTCACCGATTCGCCCGGTTTTACAGCTGTGTTGAGGTTAACGCGTAAAATGGTATTGTCGAGTTCGGTATCTAAATTCACACCATTGCTTTGAATGGCATTGACTTGTGTACCCAAATTTTGTTTGCGGTATTTGCCGTAATTTAAGGTGTAATGGTTGTTGCGGTATAAATCGGAGAGGTAAGAATCTTTTGTTTGTGCATTGTTGTAGAGGTGAAAATACACATGCGATAGGGTATAGGGCGAATTGTTCCAAT
>JBAXXZ010000142.1:0-6001 GCA_037127575.1 Bacteroidota bacterium
ATATAGCACAGCAATATTATTGAAACAAGATAAAACAAATGTCTTAACCTCCTTGAGTAATTTGAATGCTGTTGATGGTCGCTTCCAACAAGTAAAATCAGCGGGCGGCCGTATTGGCATTGTGGATTACGCACACACGCCGGATGCTTTAAAAAATGTTTTACAAACCATTCAAGAATTAAGAAGCGGAAACGAAAAAATTATTACTGTGGTTGGATGTGGTGGCGATCGTGATGCAGGTAAACGCCCGATTATGGCAGCGATAGCCTGTGAATACAGTCACAAAGTAATTTTCACTTCTGATAATCCTAGGAGTGAAGACCCTGAAGAAATTTTAAATCAAATGGAAAAAGGCATTACGCCGGTAGACACAAAAAAAACACTCCGCGTAACAGATAGAAAAGAAGCTATCAAAACTGCTTGCTCACTAAGCAATCCGGGCGATATCATTTTAATTGCAGGCAAAGGCCACGAAAAATACCAAGAAATAAAAGGCGTAAAACATGATTTTGACGATTTAGAAATTTTAAAACAAACCATTAAAAATTTAAATATATAATGCTGTATTATCTTTTCGACTATTTAGATAGGATGTTTAATTTCCCTGGAGCCGGCGTATTTCATTACATCTCCTTCCGCGCTGCAATGGCATTGATTTTTTCTTTGATCATTTCATTGATTTTTGGCAAACGCATTATTGAATTTATTCGCAAAAAACAAATTGGCGAAACCATTCGCGAATTGGGTCTTGATGGACAAACCCAAAAGTCAGGCACACCTACCATGGGCGGATTAATTATCATTGCGGCCATTATCATTCCAACATTGTTATTCGCCAAAATTCATAATGTATACATTATTTTAATGTTGATTTCAACTTTATGGCTTGGTGGCATCGGCTTTTTGGATGATTACATCAAGGTGTTTAAAAAAGACAAAGAAGGATTAAAAGGGAAATTTAAGGTATTGGGACAAGTTGGCATTGGATTGATTGTAGGCAGTGTATTATACTTCCACCCCGATGTAGTAATTAAAGAGCGTATTGAATCAACATCACGTGAATTGGGCAGTATTTCAACAACGACAGAAAAGAAAATTCATGCGCCTAAATATGCAGCTACACCAACAAAAACTTTAAAAACAACCATCCCTTTCATGAAAAACAATGAATTGGATTATGGTAAGTGGATTTCTTGGGCTTGTGATGATTGCTTAAAATTTGGCTGGATCATTTTTATTCCCATTGTGATTTTAATTGTAACAGCAGTGTCTAACGGCGCCAACATTACCGACGGTATTGATGGATTAGCAGCAGGTACAAGCGCCATCATTGGCGCTGTGTTGGGCATTTTAGCTTATGTATCCGGTAATACTGTTTTTGCCGATTATCTCAATATCATGTACATCCCTAACTCCGGCGAATTGGTGGTGTTTATTGCCGCCTTCATTGGTGGATGTATTGGCTTTTTATGGTACAATGCCTATCCGGCTCAAGTTTTTATGGGAGACACGGGCAGCTTGGCCATTGGCGGCATAATTGCAGTATATGCCATTGCCATAAGAAAAGAACTCCTAATTCCAATTCTATGCGGCGTATTTGTGGTTGAAAATTTGTCGGTGATTTTACAAGTGTATTATTTCAAATATCAAAAACACAAACATGGTATTGAGTATGCACGTGAACACCGCTTGTTAAAAATGGCGCCTTTACATCACCATTATCAAAAGAGCGGATTTCATGAATCAAAAATTGTGATGCGCTTTTTTATTGTGGGAATTGCACTAGCGGCTTTAACTGTGATAACATTAAAATTAAGATAATTGAACAACAAAATCGTCATATTGGGAGCCAGAGAAAGCGGAATAGGCAGTGCAGTGCTGGCTAAGCAGAAAGGCTATGAAGTTTTTGTAAGCGATCAATCACTTATAAAAGAAAAATACAAAGCGCAACTTTTTGAAGAAAATATTGCATTTGAAGAAGGACATCACAGCATTGAAAAAATATTAAACGCCAAAGAAATCATCAAAAGCCCGGGCATTCCCGATAATGCTAGCATCATTAAAAGTGCATTGGCAAATTCCATTCCTGTTATTTCAGAAATTGAATTTGCAGGTCGATACACCAATGCAAAGAAAATTTGCATCACAGGCTCAAATGGCAAAACCACAACCACCTTACTCACTTATCACATCCTAAAAAAAGCCGGATATAATGTGGGCTTGGGCGGTAACGTTGGAAAAAGTTTTGCCATGCAAGTGGCCAAAGAAAATTTCGACTATTATGTGTTGGAATTAAGCAGTTTTCAACTTGATGGCATGTATGATTTTAAAGCCGACATAGCCGTACTACTAAATATTACTCCCGATCATTTAGACCGCTACGATTACAAATTTGAAAATTATGTAGCATCAAAATTTAGAATAATTCAAAACCAAAGCAAAGAGAGCTACTTTGTGTATTGCGCCGATGATGAAGTACTAACCAGCTTCATGCAACAACACAAAGTAGACTCTACCCTTGTTCCATTCAGCATCAAAAAACCAATTGAAGGCGATGGGGCATTTTTAACCAATAACCAAATAACCCTTAATTATAAACCAAACCAACCACCCTTAATTATGACAATTGAACAACTAGCATTGCAAGGTAAACACAACGTTTACAACAGTATGGCAGCATCACTCGTAGCCAAAATCGTTGATGTGCGTAAAGACATCATTCGTGAAAGTTTAGAAGACTTTAGAAACGCAGAACATCGTCTCGAATTTGTAGCTACCGTTAACGGCATTGAATTTATTAACGATTCAAAAGCCACAAACGTTAATTCTACATGGTATGCGCTTGAAAGCATGGTAAAGCCTGTAATTTGGGTTTGCGGCGGTCAAGATAAAGGCAATGACTACAACGAATTACACGACTTGGTGAAACAAAATGTGAAAGCGATCATCTGTTTAGGTAAAGACAATAAAAAAATCATCAATGCATTTAAGGATGTAGTGGAACTGATTGTTGAAACCGACAATGCGGCTGATGCTGTGGCAACATCATACAAAATCGGCAAAAAAGGCGATGTGGTTTTATTATCACCGGCTTGTGCAAGTTTCGACTTATTTAAAAGTTACGAAGACAGAGGCATGCAATTTAAGGGGGCAGTAAGAGCGCTGTAATCAATTTACAAAACATCAATTTTTTAAAATGAAATTATTCAACTACTTAAAAGGGGATAAAGTGATATGGGCCATCATGTTCCTGTTATCATTGCTTTCGCTTTTGGTAGTGTATAGTGCCGTGGTTACCTTAGCGCATAAATTTAAACAAGGTAATACTGAATGGTATTTATTTAAACATTTCATATTGATTGTGATTGGCTTCTCATTGGCTTATTTGTTTCACCGAATCAAATACACCTTGTTCAGCAAAATTGCGCAAATTGGCTTTATCCTTTCAATTCCATTGTTGGTGTACACACTATTAAAAGGTGTGAGTGCAGGTGAAGCTTCCAGATGGATTGAAATACCCGGCTTAGGGCTCACCTTTCAGTCTTCCGATATCGCAAAATTGATGTTACTAATTTATTGCGCACGAATCATTGCTTTAAAAGGTAAAGAATTAATCGACTTCAAATCAGTATTCAAACATTTGTTGGTGCCAATTGGTTTAGTTTGTATTCTAATTCTTCCGGCCAATTTTTCTACTGCGGCCATTTTATTTTTTAATTGTTTACTCCTCTTGTTCGTAGGCGGTATTCCATTAAAAATCATTCTAAAAATAGTCGGCATTTGCATTTTGGTTGGCACCATGTTTTTCTCTTGGGTTTGGTTATCCCCCGAAACAATTCCGGGTGGTAGAGGTTTAACATGGAAATCGAGGATAGACAATTTTTCAAAAGCCGATAGTAAAAGTAATTATCAAAGCGAGCAAGCGAAAATTGCCATTGCAACTGGCGGCATAATTGGCAAAGGGCCGGGAAATAGCACCCAAAGGGCTTTTTTACCGCAAGCCTCGTCCGATTTTATTTATGCCATCATTATAGAAGAGTATGGTTTGGTCATTGGGTTTTTAATTCTCTTTCTATACATGATACTATTGTACAGAGGGATAAAAATTTTACGCGACAACGACAAACCCTTCGGCGGATTAGTGGCTATTAGTTTATCACTTAGCTTGGTATTTCAAGCCTTGGTAAACATGGCTGTTGCCGTTAATTTATTTCCCGTAACCGGTCAACCTTTGCCTTTAATTAGCATGGGTGGTACCTCTATTTTATTTACCATGATTGCATTGGGTGTTATACTCAGTGTAAGCAGAAGCATAGAAGATAAAGGAGAAGAAAAACTTGAAACAGCTTAAAGTGATAATGAGTGGTGGCGGTACCGGTGGGCATATTTTTCCCGCTGTAGCCATAGCCAATGAAATTAAAAAATTAGTGCCACATGCACAAATTCTTTTTGTTGGCGCCTTAGGTAAAATGGAAATGGAAAAAGTTCCGAATGCCGGTTATGAAATTATCGGTGTTCCGATTGCCGGATTTCAGAGGCGATTTACTTTAAGTAATTTAAAACTTCCATTTTTAATTCTTCAGAGTCTTATAAAAACACGAAAAATTTTGAATAGCTTTCAACCCGATGTGGTGGTTGGAACAGGCGGTTATGCCAGTGGTCCCCTGCTGCGTGCTGCTACCTCACGAGGTATACCGGCCTTGATTCAAGAACAAAATTCATATGCAGGCATCACCAATAAAATATTGGCAAAAAAAGCAAACAAAATTTGTGTTGCCTATGAAGGCATGGAGCGCTTTTTTCCGTCCGAAAAAATAATTTTAACAGGCAATCCGGTTCGGCAAGACTTGGGTGATCTTAAAAACAAAAGAGATGAAGCCTTTGCGTTTTTTCACTTAGATAAAAACAAAAAAACCATACTTGTAATTGGTGGCAGCTTGGGTGCAAGAACCATCAACGAATCTATTGGCGAAGGATTAAACAAAATCAATGAAAACAATTTCCAGTTGATATGGCAAACCGGCAAAACTTATTACACCAAAGCCTTCGAACAATGCAAAAATTCGAATGGTAAAGGCGTATTGGCATTTGAATTTATTTCACGAATGGATTTGGCCTATGCAGCTGCAGATATTGTTGTGTCGCGTGCCGGAGCCAGCAGCGTTTCAGAATTGTGCAATCTTGCCTTGCCCTGTATTTTAGTGCCTTCACCAAATGTGGCCGAAGATCATCAAACCAAAAACGCGATGGCCTTGGTAAATAAAGAAGCCGCCATTTTAGTGAAAGATGCAGAAGCGCGCCAACAATTAGTAAATACTTTGATTGAATTAATTGGAAACAATGATAAAAGACAAGCACTCTGTAACAATATCAGCAAGATGGCCTTTCATCATTCGGCCAATACCATCGCAAAAGAAGTTCTCAAATTGGCAAAATATACTTTGAATGAAAATCCTTAATTACAAATTCTACTATTTTTTAGGAGTTGGCGGCATTGGCATGAGTGCATTGGCAAGATATTTTAATCATTATCAAAAAAAAGTTTATGGTTACGATAAAACTTCTACCGTTCTTACCAAACAACTCGAAAATGAAGGCATCAAGTGTTATTATGATGAAAACATTGAACGCTTAAAAGAGCTTTTGCAACCCTTTCAAACTGACGAAGTTTTAATCATCTACACACCCGCCATTCCAAAAGATCACCAAGAATGGCTATACCTTAATACCCTAAACCACACGATTTTAAAACGCTCAGAAGTTTTGGGTGCAATTACCAAACAATTTAAAACCATTGCCATTGCCGGTACGCATGGCAAAACAACCACCACCACTTTGGTCACCCATTTATTAAAAAGTGCAGGCATCAATTGTTTTTCTTTTATGGGCGGCATTTCAAAAAACTACAACACCAATTTGCTTTTAGGTGATATTCACGACCCCGATGCATATGTTGTGGTTGAAGCCGACGAATACGACCGCTCTTTTTTAACCCTTGAGC
>JBAXXZ010000143.1:0-5993 GCA_037127575.1 Bacteroidota bacterium
ATATTTAAGTTGTGATTACAAAACCGAATTAAGTTGGAACCCTTACATCTCAATGCGAGCTGGCGTAAAAGAATACCAAGTGTTTTATTCGGTTGATAACGGCGCATTCACAAAAATTGCCACCACCACACTAACGGCTTTCACACACACGGGCGTAGCACCGGGAAAAAGCGTGTGTTATTTTGTACGGGCCGTTAACAATGCCAAAACCATCACCTCTTCTTCCAACCGCGCCCTATTTGTGGCTTACCTTGTGCACACCCCAAATTACATGTATATGCCTGCCGTTTCGGTAGTCGATAAAACCACAGTCGAAATTAAAATCCTCATCGATACCTCCAAAGAAAGCAATGGCATCGATTTAATGCGCTCAGAAGATGGCACCAACTTCAAAGCCATCACCTTCATTCCTTATGGCGGCAGTCCTAATTTAATATACAACGACGACCAAACTGAACCATTTATAAAATCATATTATTACAAAGCCCAATTACGCGACAGCTGTGGAAACAGCCGCATCGAAAGCAATGTATGCAAAAGCATGTTATTACAAGTTAAGGATGATGAAAGCCGCATTTATACCAAACATTTAACGTGGAGCGCCTACGAAGGTTTTGCCGGAGGGCTTCGCAATTACCGTGTGTACCGGGTGGTGAACGATGTACTCGAACCAAATGCCATTGCCACTACCACCGCCACAGTTACCAAGTACAACGATGATATTGAAAGCATCTCAAACCGCGGTGCAAAAATTGAATATTATGTTGAAGCCATCGAAAACTTTACCGGTAACCCATTTGGTATCACCGAAAAAAGCCGCTCTAACGTGGCCGATGTTTACATGGAAGGTAGCATCTTTATTCCAAGTGCCTTTGCCCCTAACGGCAGCAACAAAACCTGGCTGCCTATTACCAATTTTATCGATAAAAGCGATTACCTCATTCGGGTGTTTGATCGCTGGGGACACCAAGTGTTTCAAACCAACAACGACACTGAAGCATGGGACGGCAGCAATTTACCGGGCGATGTATATGTTTACATCATCTCCTACAAAAATGCCCGCGGCGAATACAAAGAAGCCAAAGGCACTGTGCTCCTTATGAAATAAAACCACAATGATTTTAAAACCATAAAGTTTAAAACAATTATAAAAATCTGTCGTAGCACAAAAAAGCAATTGTATTTTTAAAGCATGCGTGTTTGCATTTTCATAATCGGTATTTTATTTGGTTTTTGCGCTTCCGCCCAAAAGGCAAAAGACAAACCCCCAATCATTAAGCCCACACACATTTTGTTTGTGTTCGATGCCTCCAAAAGCATGAGCAGCAAAATTCAAAACACCAGCCGCATGGACGGTGCCAAAAATTTATTTTACAAATTCATCGACAGCTTAAGTAAAAATAAAAACATACAATTCGCCTTGCGCATGTACGGTGCCACTGTTAGGTATCCTCCGGGTGATTGTAAAGACAGTAAACTCGTCATCCCTTTTGGCACAAACAATTTAAGCCTCATCAAACAAAAAGTAAGTGAAGCCAAACCCACAGGCATCACGCCCATCGAACATTCTCTTACCGAATCAGCCAACGATTTTCCCGATAACAAATCAAACAACATCGTTATCATCATCACCGATGGCATCGAAGAATGCGGCGGCGATCCATGTAAGGCACGACAAAAATTAATTCAAAAAGGCATCGTGTTTAAACCCTTCATCATTGGCATTGGCCTTACACCGCAACAAATAAAAACCTTCGAATGCGTGGGCAATTTTTACGATTTCGAAAACGCAAGCACCTTCGCTAATATCAGCCAAATTATCCAACAACAACAAATGAGTAAAACCACTTTACAAGTAAATTTACTCAACAACAAATCAGCACCGCTCGAAAGCAACGTCAACATGAGCTTGTACGACGTGCAAAACAAATCATACAAATACAATTACATCCATACGCTCAATTTTCAAAACAATCCCGATACCTTGCAAATCGACGATTACCCAACATACAAGGTGGTGGCCCATACCATCCCGCCTGTTGAAAGCAAAGAAACCAAACTAAACGCCGGCAAACACAACATCATTGCCATTGATGCGCCCCAAGGCTTTTTAAACATCAACCGCAACGAAAGCGCATATAATTTTAATGAAAAAGTAAAATGTGTTGTACGCAAAAGCAACGACATGAACACCATTAATGTGCAACAACTCAACACCCACGAAAAATACATCACCGGCATTTACAACCTCGAAGTGCTCACTTTACCACGCACCTATTTCAACGATTTGCTCATCGAACAAAGCAAAACAACCGATATTAGCATTGCCGATGCAGGGGTACTTCAAACACGCTGCTTAGAGGCAGGCGACGGCAACATCATGGTCGATCGCGGGCAAGGACTCGAATGGGTGTGTAATTTAAGCAGCCAAACTTTACAAACATTTTATTTGCAACCCGGTAATTATGTGGCCACTTGGCGCTCCAAATCTTTAAGGGGAAGCATTTACACCATCGAACGAAAATTCACCATCCGCTCAAACAATCAAATTACGGTTGAATTTTTTAGATAAGAAATCAGAAGCAACAATTCAATCATTCTGAAATTATTTGGGCGCCCCGCCGGCTTATTCCAAACACAGTCGAAAGCCGTCGGTCGGGCCCCTACAGGCTGCGGCTTTTTTGCAGCGGGAAAAAGAACGCGCTGCAAAAAGAGCTAAACCCAACGGGTCCTTGGCGCAATTTCTAAATCTTTAAGAGTCTAGTATCACTGCAAAACTTGAATTCACTAATTAATTAAAAATGTTGAATTAAAAATTAAAAAAGATACTCTTAGAATTTTTAAAAACTTTGTGATTTGATAAGATGGACTGACTAAAAATGAAATAGATAGACATTTACAACACGGTGCAATTTGAATAATTGAAATAATCAGCAATCTAAGCTTATAATCGAGCAACAAAACATCTCCAAAAAACATTCCATCAAATTCTATTTCTGACTGGCTGAGCAAAAATATTGCATTATTCTCATGTAAAAGATTTATACATGAGACGCTTGTCATGTATAAATTAATTGATTATCTTTACATGACACAAAATTACTGTCACATTTTTATACATGACAAAAAATAGAAAATATTTAATTCCTGAAAGTGAAAAAGCATTCAACCAACTGTCAGTATTGCCGCCACCCAAACAAAAAATTGAATCGCTTATAATTTTAAAACAATTGGTCAAATCATCGGTTGCATTGGCTGAATTAAAAGGCATCGTGAATATTTTACCAAATCCTCAAATATTGCTTAACGCTGTCATTTTGAAAGAAGCAAGAGCCAGTTCAGAAATTGAAAATGTTATCACAACGCAAGATAAATTATACCAAGCACTCTCCGCTAAAGGAACACAAATAGACTTAGCCACAAAGGAAGTTTTACGTTACCGCGAGGCAGTCATCTATGGCCTAAATTTTATCAAAAAAAAGTCCTTTCTATCTGTTAACGCAATCATCGACATTCAAAAAATATTAGAAGAAAATACTGCAGGCATCAGAAAATTACCGGGCACTGCACTAAGAAATGCATCAAACGGCAAAGTGATTTATACCCCGCCCAATAACAAAGAGGTCATCTATAAACTTTTGAGGAATTATGAATTATACATCAATGAGGAAGACGATGTTTCCCCTTTGATAAAAATGGCGGTGCAACATTATCAATTCGAAAGCATCCACCCGTTTTACGATGGCAATGGGCGTACCGGACGAATCATCAACATCTTGTATATCATCATGACAGGGCTGCTCGAAAATCCTGCCTTATTTTTAAGCGCTTACATCATTCAAAACAAATCAACTTATTATAAATTACTGCAAGAAGTAAGAACAAAACAAAATTGGGAGCATTGGATTTTGTTTATTTTGCAAGGCATTGAAGCAACATCCAAACAAACAATCACGCAAGTAACAAGCATCAACAAGTTGTTTGAACAAACAAAAAAAGCCATTCAAAAAAAGCTCCCAAAAACTTATAATAAAGATTTAATAGAATTATTATTTGAACAACCCTATTGCAAAAGCGAATATTTAGAAAAACGTTTAAAGGTGTCTAGAATCACCGCATCTAAATACCTGAAAGCATTAGAAAAAATAGGCGTTTTAGAATCCAGACAGGCTTGGAAAGAAACACTTTATATCAACACCGCACTATTTGAGCTCTTGAAAAAATAATCAGAGACATCCGCTTATTTAAGTTTTGTAAAAAAGCAAAAAAAACAATCTCTACAATGAATGCCCCAGAGGGGCAAAACAACACGAAAACTAAATGTTCTTTTCTTCAAATTGTAATCACCGACAACTGTTCGGCCCCTCAGGAGCCACCCAGTCATTTATTATCACTAACTACTAATTCAACATTTTTAATTTCTACTTCTCCCAAACCGGCAAACGGTTCGGCGTTGCAGGCATTTTCAAGGCTTCGGCCTCAGCTTCCATCTGTTCAAGCATTTGTTTTAATGCTTTTACATCTGCATACACAACACCAAATTCTGTTTTTAATCGCAACAAGCGTTCCATGTGACTCTGAGTAGCCCCGGTCGATTGCGACCAAGTAGCCGATACAATGCCCTCAACACTTGCCACCAACCCCGGCAAAGTTTCAAACTCTCTTTTTGCTAAACTTTCATCACCATTCAATTTAAAATTCAAAGCTTTTTTCTTCTCCTCAAATTTCGCTACGTCATCTAATAATGGCCATGTGCCAGCATGACTGCTCTCTATGCCTTTCTTTAAATATTTTTCACGCTCTTTTAAACTTTCAAAATAATTGGCCGTGCCCAATACTACCCGTCTAAACTCCGCCAAATCAGTATTAAACTGTTTCAACTTGACTTGCTCAGGCAATGGCAAACTTGATTGATTTAAAGCCTTTAATTCAAAAGCTTGTTTCTCACACAATATTTCCGAAACACCATTGTTTACTTTAATCAATTGCGCAAAATACTTGCCCGGTATGGCCATCGGTCCTTGATCAGGTGAATAATAAGGGTTCGAATAATCCGGCTCCGAAAAATCAACAGGTGCTGTGCTTTCGTAGTGCCCGTCCCAATTCACACGTTTTAATCCTTTCGCCAAACTTTGTTTTATTTTACGCAGCTCCTTGCCTTGTTCATCACTAATTACCAACACCACATAAGCCGCTTCCTCATTGTCTTCCAAACGCAGGCTGTCGGCACTCGGGTAATACACAACTTGGTTGTTTTTTATTTTTTCTTTCTCAGCCGCCTTGCGCTTGTCCTTGATTGTCTTAAAATCGTCCTTTAAATAAAAGCTAATATTAGCCCCCATGGCAGGATTTGGTGCCGTGTAAAACGACTCGCCTTGAAACGATTTGCCCTTGTGACCATAAGGCGTTGAAGCATTAAACACCAAAGCATCCTTAATGGGATAAATTACCGCCGTCTTTTTTAAATCATCGACTTTAAAATCACGTAATAAGGCATAATCATCCAATACAAAAAACCCGCGACCAAAACTTGCCAATACCAAATCGTTTTCTTCTTCTTGTATAGCAATGTCTTTAATACAAATCGATTCAGGTAAACCACCGGTTAACTCCACCCAATTGCTGCCGGCATCAGGACTAAAATAAAAACCAAACTCAGTGCCACAAAACAACAAATCTGCCTTTTTTGGATCTTCAGCAATGGCATACACCGCGCCTTTTTCAGGCAAGCTTGCGCCAATGTTACGCCATGTTTTGCCCTTGTCGTTGCTGCACATCAAATAGGGTTTAAAATCGCCTTGACGGTGGTTATTAAACACAGCGAAAACTTTGTTTTCATCATGACGCGAAGCCAATAAGGCATTCACCAGTGGTTGCATTTTAAAAGCCCCGGCACTTATTTGCGGAACGCCGGCCACATTGTCAATCTTGGTCCAAGTGGCACCACCATTGTCTGAAACTTGTATCAAACCATCATCGGTACCGGCATATAT
>JBAXXZ010000144.1:0-5925 GCA_037127575.1 Bacteroidota bacterium
TTAATTAGTTCACCTAAAACTAACATTAGTCTTTGCTCCGGAGGAGCAAAACAGTTTTAAAATTGAGTCTAAAGAGATTAAATGGCTCGGGAGGAGCCGAACAGATAGTTGTTTTGCTCTTCCGGTACTTTTAATTATTATCTATTTCTTTTTTAAATATTGAGCATTGAATGACTGTTCAAATGAAAAAACAAGGATTATTATTGTAGTTTAGTTTGTGCTTTAATGCCAAAACACCTTTCAATAAAATTCATATCTGTGTTGAAACTTATTTCTTCAAATTGAATATCAAAATCGGGTTGTACTAGGTTGAGGTCATCACACATTAATTCCAGTTCTAAAATATTTTTTTGATGAATTGTCGTTTGCGCATTAAGCATTGCAGGATTAAACCATAAACCATCTTTTGCATTGGCAGCAATAATTTTATTTGAATAAAAAGTGTTGTTATCTGTTTTGTATACCAATGTATACGTTTGACCCATGTAAAGACTGCTTTTGATTAATCCTTGCAAATTTTTTCTGATTGTTATTTTCGCACGTATCAATTTATTTAAACCAACTTGAGGCACTTTAATGAATTTAAAAAATTGAGATTTTAGAAGTGGGAAGTCACGCTTGCTTATATTTGCTGACATCTTGCGCCTTTTCAGTAGCAGGTATGAACTGTTTTGATACACCAAATCATAATTTTTAAGTATTGTGAGAATTGTTTGTGGGCAGTCATTGAATAAAGATCTGTTATCTATACTTTTAAATTCAGGGTTTTTAAGGCCAATTTCCCAAATAATAAATTCGGCAGATTTTTCTGATTCAAAATGCTTAACATTTTGCAAATCCAACCATGGGGTGTAAATCGCATAACTATGAAGGCCGGGCCTTGGTGACCAGTTTAAATTGTTATATGGAATTAAAGCATAATTCCATGGAAAAACATCAACTGTGCTTTTCCTAATAAGATGCAACATACTGTCTGGTAAAATATGGCCATCACGCCAATACCACATCTTTTCAGCAGCTTCCTGTTTTTTCACCGAATAGTTGAAATAGGTATTGATAAAATTGATAGGCCTAATAAAACTTGAAATAGGGATGGAGTTCAACTTAGGTTGGCTACCATTCAAAGTATTTAAACCCAACATCACAAACGATAAAGCCCATAGCAGTATACTTTTACGCTCTTGACCTTTCGTAAGAATGATAAGAAAGAAAGCAAGCACAGTCTGAAAAATGAGAAAATTGCTGAGGTGCTCAAAATCAGATCTTCCCATGGCATGTTTCCATGCTGCAAATGTAGGAATGAGCATGATTGAATAGTAGTAACGGCTAAGGCTGAATTTTAAGAAAAGCGGAATTGAAAAATAAGCGATGAGGTAGACAATAAGGTACCACCAATTGTTATGTTCTTGGTAAGAAACGGCCTCCGAATTTTGAAATGAAAGTTGATATTGACCAATTAAATAATTAAAAAAACCTTGTGTGGATTGAAATAATGCAAGCCGGAAGATGAAAATAAACATGAGCCACAATGAAATGATTACAAGAAGCAGCTTATAATTGCGTTTAAAAATACCCTCAAAAAGTCCATGAGAAATAATCAATGCCAGACTTATTAAGCCTCCATAACTTTTGATATACAGATTTAGTACACTGTAAAAAACAGCAAGGTAAACATAGCGAGGCGCTTCAAGCAATTTTGATAAAAGCAAATTTGAAATGATAAGTGCTACAAGAAGTAATTTAATGTCCAAAAAAGAAAGCAATAAAAAAAGGAGAACTGAAGTTAACATTAATGAATGCAGTTTAAGATTTGCGGATATGCTTAATGTATTTAAACAAAATTGAAATGAGACAAAAACATAAATAAATCCGGCAACAAATAAATTATTACTGATTGCCAAGGGATACATTAAAAAGGCAAGGGCTCCATGCGGAAATTGAAATGATGCAGCAAGATCGTAATGCCCTTGTGCCACATAATTGAATACCCAAGGGAGAGCAGTATCAATGTCGGCAGAAAAAGTAAGGAGGTAATTAGGAAATGTCAGCAATGAAATTACTAAAGCAAAAATTCTAAATCTATTCTCCTCCTTATTGAGAAAGAAAAATGATTGATGGTTTAAAATTAAATTGAGCTTCATTTTTTTAACGCAGCATTTGAACACTAAATTAAATTAATATTTGATTTTAATTGCTCTTGAGGAGCAAAACAGTTTTAAAACAACATCGTTTAAAAATTAAACGGCTCCGGAGGAGCCGAACAGAAAGATGTTTTGCTCCTCCGGAGCAATGATACCATAGGCCTTAGTTTTTAAAAATGTTTGGTTCCTCCTGAACCAATGTGGCATTAAAATTTCATTTTTATATCTTTTTCCTAATCTCGATGTCCCAGTTGCCGCGCCAGGGATTGTAGCGGAAAGCCCACAGCTGCGAGGCTCTTCTCGCAGCGAGGACTTGAAGCGAAAAGCCCGGCCCTTCCGCTACGAGAATTCCATTGGCGGAAGGGGGCGCCTAAATAATCATGATTAGACAATACATTTTTTCGAATAAAATAAAATTGAAACAGTAGTATTTCAAAACAAAAACCCCCAATCATTTCTGATTGAGGGCTTCATTTATATTCGTGCAATTCGTGGCAATAGTCTTGGTTACTGTGCTTCCAACTGCTTGCTCATGCGCTTACGGGTATTTTCATCCAAATGAATTTTACGTAAACGGATAAAGTTTGGTGTGATTTCAACATACTCATCAGCCTGAATGTATTCCATCGATTCTTCTAAGCTGAATTTAATTTTTGGCACAATGCGCATTTTCTCATCGGTTCCACTCGCGCGCATGTTGGTTAATTGTTTTTCGGTACAAACGTTTACCACTAAATCATCAGGACGAATGTGTTCGCCAATGATCATTCCCGGGTAAATTTCTTCTCCTGCTTCAATAAAGAACTTGCCGCGGTCTTGTAATTTATCAATACTGTAAGCAACGGCAGCACCTTTATCTTTGCTAATTAATACACCAGCAATACGGCTAGGGATATGCCCTTTCCAAGGTTCAAAGGCTTTAAAACGGTGTGCCATAATGGCCTCACCAGCTGTAGCAGTTAATACATTGTTACGTAAACCAATAATACCACGTGCGGGAATTTCAAATTCCATGTGGATTAAATCACCTTTAGGTTGCATTACCAACATATCGCCCTTGCGTTGACTTACTAAGTCAATCACACGACTCGAAGATTCTTCAGGCACATCAACAGTTAATACTTCTATCGGCTCACATTTTTGACCGTCAATTTCTTTAATGATAACCTGTGGCTGACCCAATTGCATTTCGTAACCTTCGCGACGCATGGTTTCAATTAAAACTGATAAGTGTAAAATACCACGACCAAATACCAAATAAGAATCAGGTGAACCTGTTTCTTCAATGCGCATGGCTAAGTTTTTTTCTAATTCTTTATATAAACGATCGCGCAAATGGCGTGATGTAACGTATTTGCCATCTTTACCAAAAAACGGAGAGTTATTAATTGTAAACATCATGCTCATGGTTGGCTCGTCGATGTGCATGGTTGGCATACCTTCAGGACTTTCAAAATCAGCTACAGTATCACCAATTTCAAAACCTTCAATACCTGTAAATGCACAAATATCACCGGTTTCTACTTCACTCACTTTAACTTTACCTAAACCATCAAATACAAAAAGTTCCTTAATACGAGATTTTTGAATTCTGCCATCGCGCTTCACAACTGAAACTGGCATATTTTCTTTAATAATACCTCTATAAACACGTCCTACCGCAATACGACCAATAAAAGAAGAATAGTCTAAAGAAGTAATTTGAATTTGAAGTGTTCCTTCACGTCTAGGCGCAGTTGGAATTTTCTCTAAAATTGTATCTAATAAATAAGTGATGTCGGTTGTTGGATTTTTATAATCAGGACCCATCCAACCTTGTTTGCTTGAACCGTAAACAGTAGGAAAATCCAATTGATCTTCGTTAGCACCTAAATTGAAAAATAAATCAAAAACGCTGTCGTGTACTTCATCAGGACGACAATTTGGTTTATCAACTTTATTGATTACCAACAAAGCTTTTTTACCAGCTTGAATGGCTTTTTGTAGCACAAAACGTGTTTGTGGCATTGGGCCTTCAAAAGCATCCACTAATAAAATAACACCATCAGCCATGTTCATTACACGTTCAACTTCACCGCCAAAATCGGCGTGACCGGGGGTATCGATAATATTAATTTTAGTTCCTTTGTAAGTAACCGAAACGTTTTTAGCTAAAATTGTAATTCCTCTTTCGCGCTCTAAATCGTTGTTATCGAGGATTAGTTCCCCAGTTTGTTGGTTATCTCTGAATAATTTACAAGTGTGTAAAATTTTATCAACCAAGGTAGTTTTACCGTGGTCAACGTGGGCAATAATGGCAATGTTTCTAATGATAGACATTTAATAATTTTTAAGGCCGCAAAGATAGGGAATATATATGAATTTGCCGCATGGCATTGGCTAAGCAGCGAAATGCCAAAATAATGGGCAGTTTTGGGCATTGGTAAGTGGATTTAAGCCAAGGCATAAAAACGCAAAAACTTAGACAATTGACCAGGTTTTAGTAGAAGGATTGCGTATTTGAGACTGAAATTGCGTTTACATTGCAGCTCAGCGTTTATTTTGTTTGTATCTTTAAAATCAAGGGCAGGTAAAATGTTAAAAAAAGCCCGGACGGTTAGATTCTAAATAATAATGAAGCTTGTTTTGATTCAAATAACAATTGTATTCTTTTTAGCTGTTCAATTGAATGGTCAAAGTATTGCTAATTATGTTACAAATGGAAGTTTTGAAGAACATTTTAACACCAATGGTCCGAATCCAATTTCATTAGCAAAGGGTTGGCGAACTATCGATTCGGTAGACTCGAATGTAAAATACTATAGCGTATTTTTTTCTTCTGTTCCGTATAATGGCGGATGTTTTCAATGGCCAAAAAGTGGTAATAGTTATGGAAGTACTAGTTTTTACAGTTTACCTCCACAATTTGCCAATAATTATACTAGGGGGTATTTTAGAAATAGACTTAAGCGTAGTTTAACCAAGAATGAATCTTACTGTGTTAGCTTTTTTATAAATATTCGAGATATTTCTTCTTATGGTATAGATAGATTTGAGGCTTTTTTTACTGATGACCAAATTGACTCTGTCCATAAATGTACTATTCCTCTAACTTATTACTATCCTCAAATTTCGAATTCAAATGGTAATATTATAAGTGACACTTTGAATTGGATTAAAATCTATGGCATTTTCAAGGCAACAGGGAATGAAAAACATTTAATAATTGGTAATTTTAGGAGCGATCAATACACGGATACAATTTTAATTAATACGAGTTGGCTACCAAATAAATTTTGTGATATTAATTTAGACGATGTCTCCTGCATCCCCATTGATCTTCCTGCCTATGCCGGTCCTGATAAAAGTTGTAAAATTGGTGATAGTGTTTATGTAGGCCGAGAAAGGGATTTTGCCATTGACCCCGGCTGTACCTGGTTTAAGTTGCCAAACATGAGTGTGCCAATTGCAACAGCTTCGGGTATTTGGGTGAAGCCAACTGTAACTACAACTTATGTTGTGAAACAGGTTTTAGATTGTAGTTCACTTAAATATGATACTGTAATAGTCTACCCAGATTTTGTAAGCATTTCAATTTTAAATTCTACCCCAACCCGGCGACAAGAAAATTGTTTTTTGAATACAGAGAAGATTTAAAGATTGGAAAAATAAGTTTCATTGATTTATTGGGGCAGGAAACATTGCTTTTGATTGAACCTAAAAAAGAAATTGATGTTTCCTTGCTTCCAGCCGGGCTTTATTATTTAAGGGTGGAAACGAATAAGGGGAGTAAAACCTTTAAGTT
>JBAXXZ010000145.1:0-5914 GCA_037127575.1 Bacteroidota bacterium
GCCAAGTAAGATTGGCTGTTGTTTTTCGACCAATTCGCGTTTGAATATCAACAATACTTAATTGTGGTTTAAGATCGATAAATACTTGCGCCCTACCCTCCTCTTTTAGTTGCTTTCGGATGAGGGGACTTAGTGGATATATGCCACTGCCTTCGATGCCAAATTGCGTGAGCACCACTTCGCCATAATGAGATGCTTCGCCGCAGCGCAATTCACAATTTTTCAAAATGGCGCCATGGTGTTTTTGAATAAAATCTTTTGGCCAATTTACTTGGTATGCACAATTACTGGCTTCAAAAGGCGCGGTTTGTATTTTGTGTTTTTGAAACATAGCCAAATAATTGCCTTTGCTACCTGTGATTGGCCATGAAGCGCCACCCAAACAAAAAACAATCACATTCGCCTGCACTTTTTTTTCTTCCTTCGTGTTTTTAAAAATCAAAAGCCCTTGTCCGTCAAAATCAATTAATTCATGCTCAAAAAAAACACAGACCTTATTGTTTTCAATTTTTTTTGTAAACAGATTGAGTACTTCAATTGGCTTAATGCCTTTTTTTGGGAAGACGCGTTTGCTGGTTCCTACAAAGGTTTCAAGACCTTGTTGATGCAACCAATTGATTAAATCATGGTTTGAGAAACAATGAAATGCTCGTTCCAAAAAGTACGAGGGTGTATAGCGTTTAATAAAATCAATCGGCGCTTCTGAGTGGGTTAGGTTCAATCCACCGTCGCCGGCAACCAATAATTTGCGCCCCATTGCTTTATTTAATTCATACAATGAAACATCGTATTTATTTGAATCAATTTCAGAAGCCAACATGAGGGCTGAGGCACCACCTCCCACTATGATTAATTTTGGGCGCAATTAGTCGGTTTTCACTTTTTGAATGGCATCATCGACACATTTAAACATGTAAGAGAAAAATTGGTAGCGTTGTTTTTCGGCTACACCGCTTATGAGGGTGCTCTTCTTTTCCAAATTGCGCACCCAATGATCAGTTTCTTCACAAAAAGCAGCATTGGTGGTTGATAGTGAGTTCATCGTATTAAATGAAATGTATGAATACCTTGCATCACCCATAATTATATAAATGCAATTTGTGCCTAATACAATGTCACTCTGATACATGAAAAATGTTTCAACTGCATCTGATACATTTTTGCGAGCATTGGCAGCATTTTTGTTCAACATTTCAACCATGGCACGATAATCGGTTAATAGTTCTAAAGCCATGTTTTTATCTATTAAACCACTTTCACAATAATACATAATTTGTCGGATGCCTGTTAAAATGGTGCCGTCGGTCCAAACCTCGGCGCTTGGCACATTGAGATACTCCTTAAAGGAATTATGGGCCAAGTTGATTAAATTTTCGGGGATTAAATTCCAATCAAATTTTTGGTGTTGGTATTCTTGCACATTTAGAACACTGCGTTGCCAATAAAAAAGTTTAAAGGCAGTTAGTTTTTTGGTGAAGAAAGAATAAAAGATTGGCACTTCTTCGGCCACGTAAAATATTTTTTTATTGTCGAATTGGGCAATGGTTTTAAGATGATTGATAAGCCGGTTAAGATAATCTTCAAAGTTTTTAGCGTTATCGGTGAGTTTGGTATATTTAAAAGTAACAGTAGAGGATTGGTTGCCAAATATTTCATCTACACTAAAATTATAATGTTTTGATATTTTAAAGATTTCATTTAAGCTGATTTCTGTTTCGCCTCTAATTCTGCGGTAAGCACTATCGATGCTGACATTTAAAATATCGGCCAGTTCTTCGGCCAAACCAATTTTTGGGGGTAGAAGTTCTTTTAAACGCTGAAAAAAAACATCCTGAACCGATTGTTGGTTGTTGGCTTTACTTGCTTTTTTAACCGCCATATTACTAAAATTATCAAATAAAGGTATCTCTTTTGTTGAGATTATCAAATGGATTTATTGTAGAATTGGGGTATAATCTTTAGCAAAAATATCGCGCGTTCGTGCTAAAATCCTAACTTTATCCTTCTTAAGTAAATATGCAGCACATTAAAAATTACATCAATGGGCAATTAATAGCACCACTTGAAAAAAAATATTTGGATAATTACAATCCTGCCACCGGTAAGGTTTATTCCTACATTCCTGACAGTGATGAAAAAGATGTGGACTTGGCTTATCAAGCAGCAAAGGCGGCATTTCCTGCTTGGAGTAATTTGTCAAAAAACAAACGCTCGGATTATTTGATAAGCATAGCACAATTGATTGAGAAAAACCTTGATCGTTTGGCTTTGGCAGAAAGCATCGACAATGGGAAGCCACTAAAACTGGCTAAAACAGTGGATATTCCGCGTGCGGCAGCAAATTTTCATTTTTACGGCACCGGCATTTTACACTATGCTGCACCAACGCATAGTATGGAAAATACAGCTATTAATTATACACTGCGACAAGCTGTTGGTGTGGCGGGATGCATTTCGCCATGGAATTTACCCTTGTATTTATTTAGTTGGAAAATTGCCCCTGCTTTAGCTGCTGGCTGCACAGTAGTGGCCAAGCCTTCGGAAATTACGCCTATGACAGCCTATTTAGTGTCGGAACTATGCATTGAAGCCGGCTTACCTTCAGGTGTTTTAAATATTGTGCATGGCCTTGGCGGGAAGGTTGGAAATGCCATTGTAAGTCATCAGGATATTCCATTAATTTCATTTACAGGAGGCACTGTAACCGGAAAACAAATAGCATCAATTGCTGCGCCAATGTTTAAAAAATTGTCGTTGGAGTTGGGTGGAAAAAATCCCAATATCATATTTGCAGATTGTGATTATGAGAAAATGCTAGCAACAACCATCCATTCTTCCTTTTCAAATCAAGGTCAAATTTGTTTGTGCGGCTCAAGAATATTCGTTGAAAGATCTTTGTATGATAAATTTAAAGTCGATTTTATTGAAAAAACGAAACAATTAAAAATTGGAAATCCTTTAGAAGATGCGACCAAAGTTGGGGCCATTGTTTCGAAATCGCATCAGGAAAAAATATTATCGTACATAGACCTGGCAAAACAAGAAGGTGGAAAAGTATTGTGTGGCGGAGAAGCTGTGCATTTTGAAGGAGATTTAAAAGATGGATATTATATTGCACCAACCATTATTGAAGGCTTGGCATATAATTGCAGAACCAACCAGGAAGAAATTTTTGGACCGGTTGTTACCATAACACCATTCGACACAGAAGAAGAAGCATTGATGATGGCCAATTCAACCATGTATGGTTTGGCCAGTGTTGTTTGGACCGAGCATTTAACCAGGGCGCATCGCATGGCCAATCAAATTCATGCCGGTATTGTATGGGTTAATTGTTGGTTGCTTCGCGATTTACGAACACCTTTTGGTGGCGTTAAAGCCAGTGGTGTTGGCCGAGAAGGCGGCTTTGAAGCATTTGATTTTTTTACTGAACCTAAAAATGTTTGCATAAAATTGTCGTAAATACTTGCTGGATTATTATCAAATATTGGGTGTAGAATCAACGGCTTCGGTGACGGAGATAAAATCTGCTTTTCGGACATTGGCAAAACTTTATCATCCCGATAAAAACGAAAACGGCAAGGAATTTTTTACGCAATTGTTAAAGGCATATGAAATACTTTGTGATCACAAAACAAGAAGTCGGTATGATTACCAATATAAATTGTTCAAGAATAATACAGCTATTCCGCGTGCGGAGAAACAAACACAAAACACCAAAACATGGCGTTTTGATGATAAAGAAATGAAGCGCCGTCAATATTACAACGAGCATTTTAAAAACAAAGTGAAGCAACAAGAGCCCTTATCCGACATTGAAGTGAACAAAACAAATTACAATGAATTCAAATATGTTTTTTACGCCATACCGCTAGCCGTGATATTGTTTTTATTTTTGGTGAAAATGGCACAAAGCAATGGTTTAAATTATTCAGTGAAGCCGACTAATATGACCCGAAACAAATAATATGATTAAAAAAATTGAACACATCGGCATTGCCGTTAAAAATCTTGAAGGGAGTAATGCCCTGTTTGAAAAGTTATTTGGTTTTTCACATTATAAGCTCGAAAAAGTAGAAAGTGAGGGCGTGAGCACATCATTTTTTATGCTTGGCGAAACAAAAATAGAATTATTGGAAGCCAGTTCGGAGAATAGTGCCATTGCCAAATTCATTGAAAAAAAAGGAGAAGGCATACATCACATCGCTTATGAAGTTGATAATATTGAAACAGAAATGCAACGCTTAAAATCTGAAGGATTTGAGCTCATACATCAACATGCAAAAGATGGGGCAGATAATAAACGCATTTGTTTTTTGCATCCCAAAAGCACCAATGGTGTGTTGGTAGAAATATGTCAAGAAAAAAATAAACAAGGATAACATGAACGAAATTACCATCCATATTCAAAATCCGGATCAAAGTATAACAAGCTTACAAGCGCCAACCGACATGGGCTTAAGCTTAATGGAGTTTTTAAAAGGCAATGAATACGACATCTTAGCTACTTGCGGCGGTTTGGCTCTTTGTGCCACTTGCCATGTTGAAGTGATTGAAGGCTTCGACACTTTAAATGAAATTAGCAACGATGAATGGTCGATGTTGGATACTTTACCAAACATTACCCCCACTTCACGCCTATCATGTCAGTTAAGGCTGAATGATGGGCTTAACAATGTCACGATTAAAATTATGGGCGATGGTTTGTCTTAATCAAAATCGTTTTTCCGATTCCACAAATTATTACTAAAATTTTTCGCGAAGGTTAATAATAAATAAACCGAGAAACCTGTGTTAATGATGAGCAAATGAAAAAAAGTGCCGCCTCGGTAACCGTTCCAGTATTCGGCTGTAGGCTCTCTGATAATAAAACTATTCGGAATTAATAACCCTTCAATAAATGTGATGCAAGCAATGCTCAATGCAAATGTTTCAAAATTTCTTAAAGGCCAATTGATGATTTTTCTCTTCAGGCTGAGTCGTTCACCCCATTGATGAATTAAAAAATAATTGTTGTGATTGGTTTTTACAAATAAGGCGCAAGCATCCGTATTTTCTTTACCTCTGAATGATTTGTCACCTGATAAAATCTTAAAATGCTTCAAGCCTTTTTGTTGCGCTTTTTCAATGTCTTTTATTTTTAAAACCAATTCATAAGGCAGTTGTGCATTAAAGTATCGGCTATCAAGGAATTTTAAACGGTAATTTACCGCAGTTTTGTAAATATCATCTACACTGAAAACATACAATCCGTCTACACTTTCTTCATTTACCAGTTCGTTCATTTGTTTATAATGCCCGAGGTGTTGTAAAATGTTTTTCTCCGAAATCAAATCATTGTTGAGGATCTTCTTCGTCTCGAAAATCAGTTTATCTTCAGCGCTGATAGTTTTGCGCTTTACAGTCAATAAACAATTGTGTATACTTTTATCCTTTTTCATTTAGTTGAAAAGCATGCGGGTTTGTGCCCAAAGAGACTTAGCCTTTAATTTCATTTTTTGTAAACTCCACGGCGTTTTATCGTATTGCACTTCCATACTTACCCATGTAAGTGCATTGTTATAAAATTGTTTTGAGTACTTCCGTTTCAATTGCGATTCGCGATCACTTACTTGATGCCATTCTCCGCCACTTGTGATATTTTGCTCTTCCTCAAAAAACAAAGGTGTACCGGTAATAGGATATGCCACGGTGATGGTGTAGAAACTAGGTTTTGATTTTTTCAAATGATCAATTGTTAAGGCAATATCTTGTTTAGTTTCTCCCGGATATCCTAACATAATAAAGGTACCGGCTTCCATGCCATATTGTTTTGATTTTATAATCATGTTGCGCACCATTTCAACATCCACTCGCCTATCCATAGCATCAATAATTTGTTGATACTTATGATCGCCAAGAAATTCTGGATTGT
>JBAXXZ010000146.1:0-5896 GCA_037127575.1 Bacteroidota bacterium
GCTATGTATTATTTAGAATTAGGTAGCAGCGCTAGTCCAACCACTGCAAATGTTGTTGTTACGCTCGGCATAAATAAAGATTTATCAGCTGGCGCCGCCGATTATTCTGGCGTATGGCAAGCAGCACCTTTCGTCAATCCAACAATTTCAAATGGAAACAATACCAGTCCAACAATTACTTTTGGCAGTAGTGTTGGCAATAAAGCCGTGGGTTTGTTAAGTTCAACTGCTGGTTCAGCGACGGCAAATGGTTCAGGACAAAGTCAATACTGGTCAATTGGAGGCGCTTTTCCTTGCGCTTCCACCGAAAAACCTGGTGCGATATCGGTTACAATGACGCACACTATCGCATCAAGTAATAAGTGGATTATGATAGGCGGCACCATGCAAGATCATGCAGTTATGTTGCCCATTGAACTCACAAAATTTGAGGCAGAATGCAACACTACTAACTATCGCGTATTTTGGGAAACTGCAAGCGAAAAAAACAGTGCCTATTTTGAATTGGAAAGAAGTAAGGACGCTGAAAATTGGCTTAGTGTTGCAAAAATTTTATCAAAGGGTAATTCATCAACTACATCTAAATACCAATACACTGATGAAATCGAATCTTACGAAGCTATTTATTACAGGCTTACACAGTACGATAAAGATGGCTCATTCGAAAAATTTAATATCATTCATCCAATCTGCAAATCAAGAACCTTATCTAAAATAACGCTATTTCCAAATCCTACAACTGATAATTTAAATCTACGCTTTGATCTTCCAAATATTGCCGGTCAATATAGTTTAAGTATATATAGCGCAAGAGGCAAGTGCTGTTTAGAAGATACCATTTATCCAACAGATAAAAAATTTACAAAATCTATTTCCTTAAATTTAATGCAGGGTATTTATTTTGTTATTATTACTGACGCATCTGGCAATAATATCCTTAAAGAAAGAGTTTTTGTTCAATAATCACGAGGGTTTTCAATTCTATTTTTATTTAATACTCCGTTAACTCTTAGCTTAAAAATTATTATTTCGAATTTTGATTCTTTTATTGAAATATGCTTCAAATGAAATAATAAACGAATAACTTAATCGTAAAAACTCCTTAATGATTTTTAGAGCCCAATAAATAAATTAGCAAAATGGCACTTCTTTTGTTTTGTTGAGATTGGTTTGTGCCTAAATTTCTTTTTATAACTATTGGTCTATCCTGTTTCCTAATTCTTTACCTTTTTGAAGAATGTAGTGGTTATTTTTTAACCAATTGAATAAGATCATCTTTTCATACTCAATCCCTCTTCAACTCAATCCTAAAAGTAGTTCCTCGGTTTAACTCAGAATTAAACACATAAATTTTTCCTTTGTGATAGGTTTCAATAATTCTTTTACACAAACTTAAGCCAAGGCCCCATCCTCTGCTTTTGGTGGTGAAGCCGGGCTCGAAAATGGTTTCAAATTTTGATTTAGGAATGCCCTTGCCGCTATCAATAATGTTGATGACCAATCCTTCAGGAATACCCCACATTTCAACCACAATGCGTCCTTTACCATCCATGGCATCAACGGCGTTTTTACACAAATTTTCAATCACCCACTCAAACAATGGCCGCGATAAATTGGTTTGTAAAATTTCATCCGGCAATTTCAATTCGTAATGCACGTTGCGTGATGTGCGTTTTTTTAAATAATCAATTGAATCAATTAAAATGTCATTCACGTTTTCGTTTAACAATGTAGGTTGTGATCCAATTTTACTAAAACGATCGGTGATCATAATGAGTCGCTTCACGTCTTGTTGCATTTCGCTCACAATTTCTTGTTCTACGCCAATGCTTAACAAATGCTCGTTCCAAGCCATGAGGGATGAAAGTGGCGTGCCCAATTGATGCGCTGTTTCTTTACTCATGCCTACCCAAACTTGGTCTTGCTCTGCCTTACGCGCAGTACTAAAAAGCACGTATGCGATTAACAGAAAAAACCCAATCACGCCAAACTGCACATAAGGGTAGTATTTTAAAATGGTGAGCAATTCTGACTCGGCATAAAAAATTAAGTTGATTTGCCCTTGCCCTAAATCTATTGGTATTGGCAAATTTTGTTGTTCCATTTCGCTAAGCATTTTTTGAAGCAGTTCGGCACTAGCAATTTGTTTGTTGTTGATTTTATCACTTTTGGCGATGACCTGTGTGCGCTGAATATCTGTGAAAATAACCTTCACTTCGGCATTGTTGATGGCGGTTTCAAACGATTTAATTAAGTTATCGAATACAATTTGAATGTCGCTAAACACCTTGCTGTCGTTGTAATACAAATACGACTTAAAGTTTTTGTAATAATTAATTTCAACCGGCGCATATTTGTTTTTCATGGCCCGCAATTCTTGGCGTAGGTACAAAGTGTCTTTCGACCCAATTGAATCCAAATTTCTTGGTGTCATTTGACCATTATCATTTAATAAGATAACCGGCACCGTGGTATTATCCTGAAGTACTTTTAATGCAAAATTGTAATCCACATTGCTATTGATATTTGACAATTGCTTTGTGGCCTCAGCATAAAGGATGGCTTTTTTTCTTTCCTCAGTTTTAATTTGACTAAAGAGTTGATTGGTAAACTTAATGAGTTTTGCGCGATTCTGAACTGCTTCCGCCCAAAATTTGGCCTTTTGCTTTTCTTCAGTTGCAATGCGTTTTACAAGATAGTTTGAATACCAAAACGAAGTCATTACAATCATTAAAGCCATAATGGCCAAAACAACTTTCCACCTTTGTTTTTGGATGTAAATGTTCACCTGCTAATTTTTATAAATATAGTTATTTTTAAAAATCACCGTCATCTTCTTCATTAGCAGTGTTTCCTTTCTTTTTCTCAGATTTTTCGAGCTCAAAGCGCTGTTCCGATTTTTTTTGATTTTGTGCCTTAAGGGTGTCGCGCTTAAACAATCCAAATTCTTCTTTAAAAATTTGTTTGATGTTTTGTTTTTCAACTTTAATGTCGTCTTTAATTTTCTGTTTTAAGCCTTTCTTATCGTATTTAATAATTGGATTGTCCAAATTACCTGTCATTAAAATAAAAGCACTGCGCTTATTGCTTGCATCATTTTCAACCGGCCCAAATTCATCGTCTTTGTTTTTACGTTTTTTGTTCAAATAATCACTTATCAATAACTGGATGTGATAATCAATGTCAAAATCAAATGTTTGTGTGCCCCAAAAATTAATGTTTAATGCGCTATTTTTGATGTTTGTTTGCGGTATTGTAATCAGCCGGTTTTTAATTTCAATTTTACTTTGCAAACTCGAAAACTTAATGTGTTTTAATTCATCCACAGTAACGTAATTCGACAAACTTTCTAAGGGCTTAAAATCAATTAACTCGCCGCGATCGATGTTTAATTGACAAATTGTTTGGATAGATTTTTCGTTCACTTCCAATTTATTCGACCATGTGCCTGAAAAATCAATGTTGGCATTGGCAATGCCTTTGATGTTTTTATCCATCAATGTGTTTTGACCAAAATTATTTAATGAACTAAACATCTTTTGAATGTTGATGCCACTAAAACTTGATTGCATAACGACATCAATACGCCCCTTCGAATTATCAGCAAAGGCATTTAATTCAACATCGCCTTCAGAGGTTTCAAATTTTACATCATTTACAAACATCTTTTGGTTTTTACATTCCAAATCTCCTTTAATGTTTTTGGCTTCAAACTTTCCAAAGACAAATTTTTGAATCGATGCATCTAGTTTAAATTCAATATTTGAAGGAATTAGTGCATTTTCGTTTCCTTCAGCGCTGCTGCTCTTCGGTAAAAAATCCTCCATCAAAATAAAATTAGAACTTAAACTTCCTTCTATAATAAACGCTTCGGTGCTATGATTTATCGCTGAAAGCAATCCCGGCAATTTTCCATTAAGTTTTAGGTCCGATTGTCCGCGTTTTAATTGTAAATCATGCACCTCAATGTTTTGATCTATCACACTCACCGAGGCGCTTTCAACTTCATACATTTTTTCATCGCCTTTTAATTGCAATTGCAGTGTCTTTATTCCGGCACCAATGTTGATGTGGCTGTTGCCTGAAATATTTTGTTTTTGAAAATCTTCTAAGAGACCATTGGCTTCTATGGCCAAATCCATTTGACCTTGAACATTGGCAAGGGTGTCAATTGGCCAAAATTTTTGCAGATTAGCCAAATTAAAACTTGCATTGAGCTTACATTGTATTTCGGGTTTAGCAAAATCATTTACACGTAATTGTCCGCTCAATTTATCGTTCAATAAATTCATCGTTATGGAACGTAAGTCGATTGATGATTTACTCTGGGAAAATAAAAAATCACCGTCAACAAAAACTTGATCAACCATAATGTCATTTGCCTGATAAGTGATTTCTCCATTCTTAATCCCAAAGCTGCTATTAAAAGCGTAGTTGCTTTTAGATTGGTATTGCAAATTGCCTTTCGCATAAAAATTTCCCTTGCTTTTATAATCATTAATTCGTCCCTTGTGTTTTTCGGGCAACAATGATAATGCCGATTGTATGTCTAAATCAGGGGCATCAAATGCAATGTTTAGCATTTGTAAACTGTCTTGATAGATAAAATTTCCTTTCAATTCGAGTGCCAGTTGGTTCAGGTTTAATTTTGCTTTGTTGATGGTATAAACTTTTCCCTTTACCTGAAAATCAACATCAAACATTAAATTTTTTTCTTTTAAAAAGCTTGTCTTACTTTGAGCCATTTGTTTAATATCAATGTTAGCGACACTTTCGAGCCGATACGCATCCGCTGAAAAATTCCCTTTTAAACGAATACTATTTATTAGCAATTCGGTTTTAAAACCTTGCTGTTTGTTTTTATAACGCAATAAGCAGTTTTCGATGCTTACCAAATTCAAACTAAATTTAACACTATCATTGTTTTGATTCTTGTTGCTGTTGTTCCAAAAAGTATAATTATTGTTGCCGTTTTTAAATACGTGCAAATTGGCATATGCGTCTTTCAGCTTAATTTTTTCAATATCATACTTTTTGTTCCAAATATTCATCACATTAAAGTGCAAGTTGAGTTGATGCGCAAAAAGAAGGGTGTCGCGTTTTTTAATTGGCAAGGCTTCAAGGATTAACACTTCGCTAAATTGAATGGAGCAATCGGGGAAAGATTTTATAATGGTGAGTTGAATGTTTTCGGGTTTAATTTTTACTTCCGCCTTGAGGTTTTTATTTAATTCTCCGAGGATAACTTGTTTGATATCGTTTTCATAAACAAACAATAGTAAAATGGCCGCGGCCAATACCACAAACGCCGAAGCAATGGCAATGAGAAAAATTTTTGCCACAATTTTATACGCGCTTTTAGGGCGATGTTCTACTGAATCCACTAGTTAAAGTTGCTGAATGAAAGTCTACCTTTTATAACGCAGAAAAAGAAAAATAAACATTCGGTTTTTTATAATTATTGTTAAGATCCTGTGTTTGAATTAGTTTTACGGGCATTTCGCGCGTCTAGTCTGCGATTTATATCCTCATCATACCAACATAAAAATGTAGGCCATTGGTTGTGCTTACCAGAATGTAGGCGTAATAATACATGGGTTTATAAATTAAAAGCCCACATAAAATGAAGGCTTTTTAGCAGTCCGAATGGATTAACTGCGTTGATCCAAGCAATTTAGTTTTGAAATAGCAAAATTCTTCCTCAGTCAGAATTTTATTTTTATCCATTTCAGTGCTTTGGAAGGAAAACTTTCCATGCACTTCAAGGTTAAAAAAACTCACGCAGTGCGTGAATTTTGCTCTTATGGTAGTCCCACTTGGATTCGAACCAAGGGCCGCAGGTTTAGAAAACCTGTGCTCTATCCAACTGAGCTATGGGACCATTTCACTCAAAAAC
>JBAXXZ010000147.1:0-5891 GCA_037127575.1 Bacteroidota bacterium
GATTTATTTTATTGGTCAATGCAATCTTTCAATTATTAAAACCAACTTCTCGGCTAGTTAAAAAATTGATTTTTGTTTTTTTAGCTTTTAACTTAGTAAAAGTAAATCTTGTGTCAATTTGACTTTGTAAATAAGTTCTTCGTTTACAAATTTCATCAAGAACATTGACACGCACATGCCGGAACTCTTTATCCATGCGCATTTTAGCATTGCTACTTTGTGTCGCTCATTAGCCTCTTGTTCGGCTCAGAATTTTAATTGTTTGATTTAAAATGAATTGTTATGAGGACTAAATTTATTTTTGGCATGTTTTGTTGTGCCCTTTACTTTACAAGTTTGCTTGCACAAAACGAAAACAACAATTGGTATTTTGGCAGTTATGCCGGATTAAATTTCAGCACCAATCCACCTACCACACTTACCAACAGCGCCATGTACAGTTCAGAAGGCTGCTCAACAGTAAGTGATGCAAATGGCAATTTACTTTTCTATACCGATGGCATCACCATTTGGAACAAAAGCCACCAAGTAATGGCCAATGGCAATGGATTAATGGGACACCCTTCGGCCGCTCAATCGGGTCTTGTCGTTAAACAACCGGGCAATCCAAATTTATATTATGTTTTTACCGTGGATGTAGCCGGCGGCACTAACGGTTTTCGGTATACCATCGTAAACATGTCATTGGCAGCAGGCATGGGATCGGTTACAACAAAAAACAATCTCTTGTATTCACCCTGCACCGAAAAATTAACAGCCATTAAAACATCCAATGGCAGTGATTTTTGGTTGGTGACACACGAATGGGGCAGCGCCAACTTTCGGTCATATAAATTAACGGCAAGCGGCGTAAATACCGTTTGTGCTATCTCTAGTGCCGGCACTATTCATGGTGGAAATAACATTCAGAATGCCGTGGGTTGCATGAAAATATCTCCCAACGGGCAAAAACTAGGATTGGCCATTTCGAATTATCCTTTTAACATCGTTGAACTGTTTGATTTTAATACGTTTAATGGTGTTGTGTCAAATCAATTTACGCTCAGTACTTCCGGTTTTGTTTATGGTGTTGAATTTTCACCAAACTCAAGTAAATTTTATGCCAACCAGATTGGTTTAAACTGGGCTAACATTCCTTGTTTAAAGCAATGGGATTTAAGCAGCAACAACAATACAACTATAGCGAATTCGGTACAAAACTTTTCTTGCAACAGCAATTTTCAAAATTACGGCATGCAATTGGCCCCTAATGGCAAAATTTACATTGTTACCAATAACTCCAATGCGCTATCTGTAATTAACAACCCCGACTTACCAGGCGCGGCATGCGGTTTCTCGATGCTAGCGCAACCATTGGGCAGTGCCTATGCCCTCATTGGTTTACCGGCCTTTGTATCTATGCCTTACACTTACAAATCAATCATAGCCAATTACAAAAACCCAAATTGCAGCGGTGCTGTTGACTTTAATTCACCGTATCAATTTAATGCGGTGATGAGCAACAGTGCCGTCAGCAATTATTCTGTTTTATCGGTGTTTTGGAATTTTGGCGACATTACTTCTCTCAATAATTCCGCCGTGTCATTCAACCCTTCACACTTATACACAAGCGCAGGCACCTACTTGGTACAACTCATCATCCATTTTTCAAACGGAGTTGCCAACGACACCTTAAATTCTACAGTTTCAATTCAAAATGTGGAACCTGTTCTTGAAAAAAGTTCAAATTCCCCTCGCTGCGAAAAAGATCAAATGCATTTTGCATTGGTCACTAATTCAGTGATCACACAATTTTACTGGACCGGCCCAAATGGTTTTTCAAGTTTAAACTATTCCAATACAATTAATACTGCTTCTCTGCCTATGAACGGTTATTATCAGATTCATGGTCAATATGGCAATGCATGTCCTTTGCGCGACTCTATTTTTTTTGAAGTAAATCCCATACCACAAATGGTGCCACATGATGCCACCGTTTGCTTACAACAAGAAATAGATTTGATTGGTCAAGGTGCTGATTTTTATTCTTGGTATGGACCACAAGGTGATTCGAGCCATTTGCAAAACTACCATTTACAAATTAACACCCTTGCTTATGCCGGCAATTACACACTCACCGGCAAAAGCAATAAAGGTTGCAAAGCTTCAGTACAATTGAACTTATTTGTAAGCGCTTTGCCAATGTTGGAAGTAAATGTGTTACCTGCAACAAAAGTGTGTTTAAACGATGTATTAACCTTTATCACACCTTCACAATACATCACCGAATGGCATGGTCCTGCTAATTTTTACACCAATAAACATACAATCAATTTTTGGGCCAATCAGCTCGATATGAGCGGCAATTATTCCTTAACATTAAGAAATGAATTGGGATGCCAATCAAATACAGTAATACCTGTATTGGTGCAGAATTTGCCTGAACTGGCTCTCTCGGGACTAACCAATGCAACTTGTCCTCCACTAAAATTACATTATGAAGTATTGAATAAAAGTAAAACAATGACCGTTAGTTGGGATGTACAAAACAATAAAAGCAGCGGAAATTATTTATCGTACACTTTCCAAAATTCAGGCATGTACTTCATTAAAGCGAAAGTATTTGATGAAAGCAGTCGGTGCAGCAACAATTTCACCTACGTGGTTCAGGTTTTACCCAAAAGCAAAGCTGAATTTGATTACAGTCCACTAGAGCCAATTGAAACTTTAGATGAAGTGAAATTTCACAACAAATTGAAGTATGACGAAAACACCAAATACACTTGGGAAATAAGCAACGGCTTCAATCTTGAAAATGCCAAAGAGCCTAAATACACTTTCGACAACTCAGGCTATTACCGCGTGCTGTTAAGCACTGTAAACAGTGAAGGATGTGCTGATACCTGCACGAAATTAATTAAAGTAAAAGCAAATGTAAACCTTTATGCACCCAATGTTTTTACACCAAATAACGACAATGTAAATGAAGTATTTAAACCCATTTTATATGGTGCCAATGCAGTAAAATTGTGTGTATTTAATCGTTGGGGAAATAAAGTTTTTGAGAGCAATGGTGAAAAAAGCGAATGGGATGGCAATTACATGAATCAAGCATGTAAAGAAGATACCTATTACTGGACTTTTGATTATGTTTTAGAAAACAACATTAGTAAAACAAAATCGGGTGTTGTGCTTTTGATGCGTTGATTAATCTTTTAAAAAATGCGGTGGTTTGGTATGAATCTTCAACACTAAACCGCCAAATAAAAAGGCGCCACGATCAAAACCAACTTCAAAGTTAAAACCAAGATATTTAACCGGGTACACACGAATGCCCAATGTGCCCGAAAAATAAGTACTTAAGCCAGATTTGTAATGGTACGTATCGACCGGCAAATGTTTATCGGGAAAATCAGACTTAAAACCAACATTGTAGGTGTATTTAGTCAGCCCGATTGTTAATCCACTGTAAGGATCAATTACCTTGCGTTTTTCTCCACCAAAAAAATGGTAATTTCCCCTTAAACCAACAGCCATGGCTGATACATCAAAATGATATGAATCTAAAAAATCTGTATTTACTTTGCTTACCGGATTTTGATCATTGTAATTGTGTTTTAAATCGATGCCCATCGACCAATAAGAGGCAGCGAAACCCAAGCCCAAATTTTCATGCACCGCGTATTCAAGTTTGGCATTGTATACACCAGTGTTATTAATACTAAATTGATACGAGTTATCGGCCCATCTGCTTTTGTAATACACATTTAAACCCACCTTAATAATGGCAGGTGTAATTTGCGGAGCGCCATAATTAAAATTCATGGCAATGTCACCCAATTCGTATGCTTGGGCTTTTGAAAGAACAGGATTTAAAAATAATAAGCAGAACATCCATTTTTTCATAAACAATCTGATTTGTCTATCAAAATTAAGAAAAACTCTTGATGTCCATTAAGAAATCATCAAACATGTGCTGTTCAAAAAATCAAAGGCCTGGATATATTTTGTGGTTAAACTATTCAATCCTTGTTAAGTGAACAGGCTTTGATAAAATCACTCACGAGATAAGCAATTAATTTTCCGGTTTTATTATCGGCCTTTAAGTGCGATAAAACAGGTGCACCTTCGGCAATGTGCAGATATACGCAATGAAGTTTGTTTGCACTGTGATGCGCAAACTGTCGGGCTTGCACCGGTGAAATACCACTACTGGTTTTGGCACTTGAGGGCACATTGGTGATGGCATCCAAATCAATTTCAATTCCACAACTTTCTTGATCTATAAATCCAAGTCCTTTTTTTATGGCTTGAGCCCAAGTATAGTCTTCACGCACAAAAATGGATTCATAACTTGCGTAAAACAATTCATCTGCATTTTTTTTAAATTGATTTAAAGCAAATTGGTTATTGTATTGTTCATGCATGCCAACAACAGCATATTTTTTAAGTGCTCCCTGCGCATAGGCGCATGAAAAGGCATTGCCGCTATGTCTACCTTCATCATCTCTAAAATCTAAATGCGCATCGCAATTTATTACCGAAATTTTTTGTTTTAAGGCTTTTGAGCTGCCTTTAATTAATCCGTAAGCATTGTTGTGTCCGCCGCCAATCACAATTGGAATTTTTCCGGCCATTACAATTTTTTCAATTACTGCAATCACACGATCATCAAGCATTGCCACTAAATTTCGCATGGCAACCATGTCCGATTTTTGCTTCACGTTTAATTGTGCCGCCTGTTCCATCAAATCATCCACGTACACCTCGCCCAAAACAAACACTGAACTTGCATTTAAAAACACATTGTGCTGTTGACTTAAAAAACTTTCCAAGGCTGGCCTAAATGCCGAAGCGGCACCCGCTCTGCCATAATTCGCTCTCACGCCTATATCTTCAGGGATTCCCAACAAAACAAATTTTGCCCTTGTTGATTTAAGATCATTCATCCAATCAGCAATCACACAATCAACCAACTCACCGAGCTTTTCTTCCCCTTGCCGTTTGCGGGTAAGCGCCAACACATCGTGCTTAAAATAAGGCTTTAATTGTCTCATTCAGAAACACTATTTTTAAAATATTGCCAAATTGAATCATCACTCAAGGGCATTGCCTTTATGTTTATTGGTTCAAGTTTTATTGGGTGCAAAAAATTTAATTCATAACTGTGAAGATGAATAAATCCACCTTCGTTACTTCTATTAAAACCATATTTAAGATCGCCTTTTATGGGGCTACCGATTGCTGCTAACTGACAACGTATTTGGTGGTGCCGACCGGTATGTAAATCTATTTTTAATAAATGGTAATTGTCGGAAGAGGCAATTAATTCATAATCCAATTCTGCGCGCAGAGCATTGTTTATTGGTTGAATGTAAGCCTTCGCGATATTCGATTTCTCGTTCTTAGTTAAATAATGAATGAGCTTATCCTTTATTTTTTCAGGTTTATTTTTTACTACAGCAAGGTATTTTTTTTGCAATGTTTTTTCTCGTAGCATTTCATTAAAACGCGAAAGCGCCTTACTTGTTTTTGCGAAAATCACCAAACCACTTACGGGCCTGTCGATGCGGTGAATAACGCCACAAAAAACATTGCCCGGTTTATGGTCTCTTTCCTTTAAAAATATTTTGATCAATTCGCTAAGTGGCGCATCTCCAGTTTTATCCCCCTGCACAATTTGCGATGCAAGTTTATTAATCACAATAATGTGATTGTCTTCATAAACAATTTGATCGGCGATTGTAAACCGCTGTTGCTGTTCTGTTTTCATTTAACGAATGCCTGTTTTAAATTCTTTCCTTTTCATTTTGAAAATGATATTAAAACGGTACTCAATGCCGCCCGAAGGCGACAAGGCAGGTGATTGCGCAAGCTGCCCCGAAGGTTGAATTAAAAAATAAGCTTCATCC
>JBAXXZ010000148.1:0-5871 GCA_037127575.1 Bacteroidota bacterium
GAGCATGGGGCCCGCATGACAGCCATGCACAAGGCTACCGATAACGCCAAATCGATGCAGCGCGACCTTAAAATTATGTATAACAAAGCCCGTCAGGCTTCAATTACGAAAGAAATCCTCGAAATTGTGGGTGGAGCAGAAGCACTTAAGGGTTAATGAATTTCACAAAACGTAAAAGCCTTCCGAATGACGGAAGGCTTTTTTAATCTTATTCCTATAATAAAAACAAAATTTCGGTCTATTAAGACTATCTTACACTTTTATTTTTTCATTATGGTCATTCTGATTTTTCTTATTCTTCATTGGTATCTTTCCTTATTTGGTCAGACCTTTTTTTTGCATCGTTATTCAGCACACAAAATGTTTACCATGAGCAAAAACTGGGAGAAGTTTTTTTATGTGTTTGCTTGGATTAGTCAGGGTTCTTCTTACCTCAACGCCAGGGCCTACGCCATTCTGCACCGCATGCACCATGCCTTTAGTGACACTGAAAAAGACCCACACACACCACATTTTTTTAAAGATGCCTATCACATGATGTTGCATACCCGAGACATTTATAACGATGTATTAAATCACCGTGTGGTAGTTGAAGAAAAATTTGACCGCAATTTTCCTGTATATCCAAAGATTGATAAAATAGCAGATAATTGGGTTACACGCATCGCTTTTGGCACATTATACGTTGCTTTTTATGTTGTTTTTGCAACACATTGGTGGATGTTTTTATTATTGCCCATTCATTTTTTTATTGGCCCTATTCAGGGTGCTATTGTTAATTGGGCAGGACACAAATATGGTTACAGAAATTTTGATTGTCCCGATAAATCACGCAACACTTTATTCATTGATTTTTTATTAATGGGTGAGTTATTTCAAAACAACCACCATCAGGCTGGCGCCAAGCCAAATTTTGCTGCTAAATGGTGGGAAATTGACCCAACGTATCCAATCATTTTATTGTTGGATAAAATGCGTGTGATAAAACTAGTCCGTTAACGTTTCAAATAAATTGGGCGTGTGGTGCTCGGTAAGTGCCCTTTTGTAATGATTGAGCGCGCGTTTTCTTGCTAGGTCATGATCAACAATTGGCGAAGGATATTTTACGCTACCAAATTCAGGAATCCATTGTTTAATGTATTTAAAATCGGGGTCGAATTTTTTTTGTTGTTCGGTGGGATTAAAGATTCTGAAATAGGGCGCAGCATCGCAACCGCAGCCTGCAGCCCATTGCCAACCGCCGTTATTGGCACTCAAATCAAAGTCGTTAAGTTTTTTTGCAAAATAAGCTTCACCCCAGCGCCAATCGATTAAAAGATCTTTTACCAAAAAACTGCTTACAATCATGCGCACACGGTTGTGCATAAAACCGGTTTCATTTAGTTCGCGCATGCCAGCATCCACCATGGCAAAGCCAGTTTTGCCTTCGCACCATTTTTTGAAACCTTGTTCATCTTGCAACCATTGAATACGGTCATAATTTGGTTTAAATGATTTGTTTCCCACATGTGGAAAATGCCATAATATCATCATGTAAAACTCACGCCAAATTAATTCATTAAGCCAAGTTTCACTCACGGGTAAACTTAAACGCACCAGCTCACGAATACTGACAATTCCAAAACGTAGATAAACACTTAGTTTGCTAGTGCCTTGCAATGAAGGGATGTCGCGCTGTGATTTATATTTTTCAAGCAATAAGGTGCTAACCGTTATGGCTTTATTAAACACAATATCGGTTTTAACAAAGCCAAGGGTTTTTAAATCGGGTAATTCGCCGCCAGCTGTTTTGTAAAAGTGATGAGAGTAGGCAATTGTGTCAAATGCGGCATAATCAGATGAACTTAAACGGGCTTTCCATTTACGACTGAATGGCGTGAAAACCGTATATGGTTTACCATCATCCTTCACCACTTCATTTTTTTCAAAGATTACTTGGTCTTTAAAAGTGTGAAATGGTATGTGATGTTGATGCAGTAATTCTTTTATTATTGCATCACGTTCAATGGCATATGCTTCATAGTCGTAGTTACAATACACGGCATCAATGCGATAGTCACTTGCCAATTGCCTGAAGGCCTCAATTGGCGTATCATGCATGCATTTTAAATCGGAACCAAAGGATTTTAATTCTGTTTGTAAACTTTGTAAAGCTTGATGAATGAAATCAACGCGGCGATCATATGGGTCTTCAAGTTTTTGAACAATATTTGCGTCAAAAATAAAAATGGGGAGTACATTTTTGTTTTCCTTTAGTGCCAGAAACAAGCCATGGTTATCATGTAACCGTAAATCCCTTCTGAACCAAAATATGGTAATAGGTAAGGGCTGTTGGCTTTTTGTCATGCCATTTAATTTTTATAATGTTTCAAGCTATTCATGAGCAATTTGCGTGCAATAAATATTCTACTTTTAATGGTGCCCAAAGGTAATTGAAGTTCAGTGGCAATTTCCTCATATTTATAGCCGCTATAATACCGGGTGAAAGGCACTTTGTAATGGTCTTCCAAAGAATCGATCTCTTTTACAATTTCTTTGGTGTTCATTCGGCTTTCGCTGTGATCGTAACTGTTTTGTTTAAATGCACGGTTCATGGCAATGTCGTCGCCCTTGCTGATTAATTGTTTCGTTTTGGTGTTTTTTCTGTACGCATTTATGAAAGTGTTTTTCATAATGGTAAACAGCCAAGCTTTTAAATTGGTGCTGTCTTCAAATTTATCGCGGTAGGTAATTGCCTTTACATAAGTATCCTGTATTAAATCCAAAGCATCATCGGTGTTGCGGGTTAAACTAAGGGCAAAATGATTCAATGAGGATTTCTCCTGTAAAATGCGTGTGTTGAATTCAATCGCTGTCATTTGTTTAATGTTTTAGTGTATTGTTTAAACAAAACTAAAGTATTCTGTTTAACTAATATGTTAAAAGATTAAACAACGCTTCAATTAATTGACATTCAGCTAATTAAAATTTATTGCTTAATGGGTTTTTAGTGAAAATTGACTCCTTTTGGCGAATTGTCGTTTATTCTGTTGATCACATTATTAATAAATTATTCAATTCAAGTGTTTGATATAGCGTATTTTCGCATGCAAATAAAAATAACAATGCAACACCTGAGCGAACCCGAATTAATTAGAAGAGAGAAACTAAAAGAACTCATTGCCAATGGCATAAATCCTTATCCGGCAGAAGAATTTACCGTGAATGCGAATGCGGCAGATATTCGAGAAAATTACGAACGCGATAAAATAAATTATAAGGACATTCAATTGGCGGGCCGTATCATGAGTGTGCGTGATATGGGAAAAGCTGCATTTGCAGTATTACAAGATGCAACAGGCAGAATTCAAATTTATGTGCGTAAAGATGATATTTGTCCTGGTGAAGATAAAAGTGCGTATGATTTGGTTTGGAAAAAACTACTTGATATTGGCGATATCATTGGCGTGCAAGGTTATGTGTTCACCACCAAAACGGGTGAAATTTCAATACATGTTACTTCATTTAAATTATTAAGCAAATCATTAAAACCCTTACCAATTGTAAAAACCGACGAAGAAAGTGGCAAATCATTTGATGAGGTAAGTGATCCTGAATTCAGATACCGTCAGCGTTACGTAGATTTAATCATTAATCCGCAAGTGCGTAAAACATTTGTACAACGTTCGCAATTGGTTAATTCCATTCGCACTTCTTTAAACAATGCCGGTATGCTTGAAGTGGAAACACCAATTTTGCAAAGCATTCCCGGTGGCGCCACCGCGCGTCCTTTTATCACGCACCACAATGCACTCAATATTCCTTTGTATTTAAGAATTGCCAATGAGTTATACCTTAAACGCCTTATTGTTGGCGGATTTGAAGGGGTGTATGAATTTGCCAAAGATTTTAGAAATGAAGGCATGGATAGAACACACAATCCTGAATTTACCATTCTGGAATTTTATGTGGCCTATAAAGATTATAATTGGATGATGGACTTCACCGAAAAATTATTGGAAAAAGCCGCTAATGATTTAAACGGCACCACACTGCTAACCGTTGGTGACAATCAGATTGATTTTAAAGCACCATTTAAGCGTGTCACCATGTATGAATCCATCAAAGAATTTACAGGTTTCGATATCAGTAATATGAACGAAGAAGCCTTGCGTGAGGCGTGTACTAAACTCAGTATTCACGCTGATAACAGCATGGGTAAAGGCAAATTAATTGATGAAATTTTCAGTGCCAAATGTGAAGGCAATTACATACAGCCTACATTTATTACCGATTATCCGGTTGAAATGAGTCCATTAACCAAAAAACACCGCCACAACGAAGGATTGGTTGAACGTTTTGAATTAATGGTAAACGGAAAAGAAATTGCCAATGCTTACAGCGAGTTAAACGACCCAATTGATCAACGCGAACGCTTTGAAGAACAAGTGCGCTTGCAAGAAAGAGGCGATGATGAAGCCATGTTTATTGACCATGACTTTTTACGCGCCTTGGAATACGGTATGCCACCTACAGCGGGTATAGGTATTGGTATTGATCGATTAACAATGTTAATGACCAACCAATCTTCCATCCAAGAAGTGTTGTTTTTCCCTCAAATGCGCCCTGAAGCGCAAGCTAGTGGTGAAGCGGCGCATTCATGAGCACCAATAAACTTCAACAACTTCTCGCGAACTAAATGAGACCAGAAGCGCAAGCTAGTGGGGAAGCGGCGCATTCATGAGCAACCAACAAAACAATAACATCACGCGAACCAAATGCGTCCTTAAACGCATATGTGGCCATTAAATTTTAATTAAAAGTTTAAAAACAATGTGCTGTTAGTTTCTTCTTTCATGGGAAAAATTCGCGAAGTATTATTCCTTAATTTTGTTGGATAGTTTAAGCGCTTGAGACTCAAACATTACATAGGCTTCATCTTTTTCCTTTTCATCTTTATTACGGCTTGCACCACTGCGCCCAAAGAAGAAGTGAAACAAAAACCACGTATTTTTCCGGGTTACCATATTTTAATGGATGAAATTATCCGATCTAAAGAAGGTGTGTTTAGAGGCTTAGACCTAAATTCCAAATCAGAAATGATTAAAACCACCGAGCTCCAAGCGCCTACCGAGGCTTCCGCAACACATTTGTACTTTGAATATAAAGTTGACAGTTTAACCAATTATTCCATTGAATATACTTTAAACAAAGACAGTTTAGAGGAAATCAGTTTACAAATTAATACCGACGACATGGAACTGAGTTCCTATTTATTTTGTGATCTAAAAGATTATTATGCCAACAAACTACCCAATCCAACCGAAGATAAAGGCTATGTGGTTTACAATTGTTTCGAAGGCCAACGCAAACCATTTGTGGTGTCGTTAAGTGATAATTCCAGTCCAACCAAAGGCACGATTAACATGCTGATTTATAAGGATAAATAGCCGTAAGGCCTTTGAAAATTCTTGCACCTTAATGTTTGATTATTTTTTTGGCCCCAGGCCACCCATCACCATATTGCAATTCAATGATGTACATCCCGGGGGCTAAAAAACTGATATCTATCCATGTAGGGCTTTCGGTGAGTGGCGTAATTGCAACAATCTCTAAACCGTTAGCATTTAATATATGATAACCGACGGGTTTTGAATGTTTCGCCAAACCTTGAATATAAAATCCGTTTTCACAAGGATTGGGAAATATCTCAAAAGTAAAATCCGATTTATTTTGAGAAGCAATGCCAAGTGGAATATCTGTCATCCAAGTTTCGTTGAGGCGCTGATCAGCCGAATTAATGCCGCAGCTATAATACAAGTTTCTTCCGTTACCTGCACACATGCCGCCTTTTCGCCCAAAAGAAGGAAGGTTTTGGTCATTGATCCAAAC
>JBAXXZ010000149.1:0-5832 GCA_037127575.1 Bacteroidota bacterium
GATTAAAACTAGGTACGTCGAAATAGCAATCCTTAGTTATGAAGAATAGAATGTTATCAATATAAAGACCGAAAAGCAGACGCCAAATTAGCTGAAAAGATTTCAGCTGAAGAGTATTAGCAGACGCTTACCTTAAAATACGGCTGTGTTTGATAATTCAACCTGTTTGCTTTATTTCCATTTGGTCGATACATGTATTTTTAAGCTCCGCCATGGTTTTTAATAGTAAAGGATGCATGAGGTCCTCGTCGATATCGCAAATGGGATATAAAACAAAGTTTCGTAAATGCATTCGTGGATGCGGAATTTGCAGTGTTTTTTCCTGTATTATTTCTGCATTAAAAAGTAAAATGTCAATATCCAGCGTTCTATCGCTATTTTGACTCGCTGTTCTTTTTCGCCCAAACAGCTTTTCTATTCGACCAATAATTTCAAGAACACTTAAAGCATCAAGATTTGTTTCAATTTTAATGACTTGATTTAAATATAAGTTTTTGCTGTTGCTGCCCCAGGCCTGTGTTTCATAGAGAGGGGATAGCTTTTGCACCGAGCCAATTTCAACTTGAATTTGATGAACGGCTTCTCTTAAAACATCGAACCGTTGACCGATATTTCCGCCCAAACCTAAAAACACTTCGTTCATACTTTCTTTCATAACATTGGCACGAATATCCTTAATTTTGTTTCCACTAAATTTCAAAAGTATTGTTATTCTTGCAAAATATTTCAAATCAGCTTAAAAAAATAAAATTCAATTAAAAAATAATTCAATGAAACAATTTTTCGGTGCATTTTTCGGTTCAATTATTGGAATGGTGGTTGCCACCTTATTGGCTGTACTGGTTATCGTGGCGATCGTAAAATCGAGTGTAAGTTCGGCCTTTAATGACAAATCTTCCACAGCCATTGTGAAAGAAAACAGTGTTTTAAAAATTGAGTTTGATGGTCCCGTAAAAGAACGTGAAAGTGAAAATCCCTTCAAGGCTTTGGCCAAAGGATCTCCTTTTGAAGGCAATAGTGATATGGGTTTGAATACCCTTTTGAAAAAAATTGATTATGCGGGCAAAGACAATAAAATAAAAGGTTTGTACTTGAATTTCAAAAATCCTGAAATTGGATTTGCTGCAGCACAAGAAATCAGGGCAGCCTTATTGCAGTTCAGAAACAAAGGCAAGTTTATTTATGCCTATGGAGAAGCCTATTCACAATCATCTTATTACATGGCCTCTGCAGCCAATAAGGTGTATTTGAATCCTCAAGGCGAAATGGATTGGAAAGGCATTAACATGAGCTTGATGTTCTTTAAACAAACATTAAATAAATTGGATGTTGACATGCAAGTTTTTCGTCATGGCAAATTTAAAAGCGCCATCGAGCCTTTTTTACTTGATAAAATGAGTGAAGCCAATCGCTTTCAAAGCGAAACTTTTTTAAACAGCATTTGGTCGAACATATTAATTGATATTTCTAAAAGTAGAAAAATAGAAGTGGCGGAATTGAACAAAATGGCCAATGAGTTACGCATTCAGTTTCCGGAAAATGCTTTGGGAACTTTGATCGATCAAACAGCTTATGAAGACGAGGTGGTGAGCGATTTAAAAAAGAAGCTCAAGTTAAAAGAATCCGAAAAACTGAATCTTGTTAGTTTGGATAAATATGAAGTTAAATCAGATGCAAAACCCAGTCGTAATCTTTCAAAAATAGCGGTGATTTATGCCAATGGTTCTATTAGCAGTGGTGAAGGTAATGAGGATGAAATTGGTAGCAGTACTTTGGTAAAAGCCATTCATGAAGCACGTACCGACGAAAAAGTAAAAGCCATAGTACTGCGGGTTAACTCACCGGGTGGGAGTGCATTGGCCAGCGATGTAATTTGGAGAGAAGTGCTATTGGCAAAAAAAAGCAAACCGGTGATTGTGAGTATGGGTAATTTGGCTGCAAGCGGCGGTTACTATATTTCTTGCGGGGCCAGCCATATTTTTGCAGAACCAAATACCATAACAGGTTCTATTGGGGTATTTGGCATCATTCCCAACATTCAAAAAATGCTTCAAAATAAATTCGGCATCACCATCGATACAGTGAACACCAATCTGCACAGCGATGTGGGATCAGCCCTTCGCCCAGTTGATAGAATGGAATACCAATTTATTCAAAACAGTGTAGAAAAAGTGTACGACACATTTACAAAACGTGTGGCCGAAGGCAGGGGAATTACCCAAGCCATGGTAGATAGCATTGGTCAAGGTCGTGTTTGGAGTGGGGCAGATGCCATTCGCATTAAATTGGTGGATGAATTGGGTGGATTAAATGATGCCATTGCCTATGCAGCCAAACAAATTAAGGCCACAGATTATAAGCTATTGGAATTGCCAAAACAAAAAAATCCTCTCGATGAATTTTTGGGTAACAAAGAATCTGATCTCGAAACAAAAATGCTGAAGAAAAATCTTGGCCCTGCTTACATCTATTTTAAACAAATGAAATCAGTTTTAATGCTGAAAGGCGTTCAAGCGCGATTACCTTTTGAAATTGTTTTTAATTAAATTTTAGCTTGCTTTTTTTTATTCGATAAATCTGCAACGGCCAAAATAAGGGCCAACGACAAGGCCATGCAGTTCCAGTAAAAATACCTGAATTCTGTGTCTGCTTGAAATACAATGAACTCAAGGGCGATATACAATAAACTCGAATAAGCCAAACACAAAATGATGAAATTGTTTCGCTGAAAGGATTGTTTATGGGCAAAAAACAACAACAACACATTTAATAACAACCAAAACCAAGGCTGCATGTATGGCATGCTTCGCTGCAATTCAACATAAGCCCCAATGCTCTCGGCCATTATATTCGAATCATATTGTAATCCAAAATCGTTGGGATGGATGTATTGGTAAGTAATGGCCAACTTACTTCCGCTGGAAGTGATTCTCAAAAATTGTAGAAAGCCCAAACTTCTGTTCTTTAAATAAATGAAGGGATGTTTTAAAACGGCTTTGAACCAGCAGTTTTGCAAAACCTGCATTTGGTCTGCACTCAAAACAGGCGCAACATGTTTGTTATCATTGTTCCACCAAATATTATCGAAGGAAGATTGGATGTAATGGGTCTTGATATATTCAGCATCAAATCCTTCATATTCTTTTATAAAGCTTGGAAATAATAAATCACCACTTTCCTTATAAATGCCCGACAAATCATGAAAAAACAATTTGTATTCAGGATAGGTTTTGCTTGGTTTTAAAACCAATTGTGTAATGCCAATTTGAATCCCTATCACCAACAAACCATAGGCCAAAATTTTCCGCATAATATGTTTTGCCTTTGGTATTGTCTCACCTTGCTCTTCCCGCACGTATATCCACAAACCAAGCAGGGGCAGCACACCTGGCAAGGCGTTGATTCGAATCCAACAACCGTAACAGAGTAAAATAAAACATAACAACGACTCAAGCTGATTTAGTTTTCGTTTTTCATAATTGGCGTTAATCATCACTACAATCGCCAATAACCAACTAATGGCCAATCCAATATCTTTCCATAGATTGCCAATAAAATTTTGCAAATACGGTGTAACAAAAAGCAGTGGTATTAACCACGACCATTTTCTAAAATGTTTTAATCCGGTTAAAAAGAAAACAATAAAGGATAGCCAATAAACAAATAGCTGTATCAAAAACAACAAAGCCCCACCTTTATGAAAATGCAATAAGAAACTCCAAAAGGCGGCCATCATGGGTGGATGCCAATCGGTATATTGGTGATGATAAGCTTGGGAGTACTGGTCTAAACTATCAGGTGAAATAAATCCGGGATAATAGGCATAACAGTTAAGTGAAAACCCAATAATACCTAGTAAGAGAGCAAGAAGGCCCAATCCTTTCATTTTTTTTAAGCCTTGTAAAATCACCTTATTTTTTTTTCGTTTAATAACTGTTCATATAAGTTTGTCATGTCTTCACACAATCGTGTATAACTGAACTTTTTAAGTATTTCATCACGACCTACTTTGGCTTGTACCGATAAATGTTCAAAATCTTTTACGGCCTTTAGCACATTATCAATAAAATCTTGTGGCGCATCTGCCGATGATAAGAAACCGCATTGTGGATGCAATATATCCTGAATGCCGCCTACATTGGTTGAAACTATAAACTTTCCTGCAGCCTGTGCTTCGATTAAACTCACCGGTGTTCCTTCGTTTTTAGAACTTAAGCAAACCAAGTCTAATCCCGCCAAAGCCAAATCAACCTGTTTAATCCAACTGGTAAAAATAAAATCACTGTCATCTATATTTTCTTCACAGTAACTTAAGTTTTTTTGGTCAAGATAATTTTTTAAGGCTTGCTTGGTTTCGCCGTCTCCTATAATCAATGCCTTCACTTTTTTTGATTTATTCTTCAAAACAGCTTCCACGCTGTCAATAAACAAATAATGATTTTTTATTGGCGCCAAACGACCAATAATGCCAATTGCCAAGCAATCAGTACTTAAATTGTATTTTAGTCTAAAATCTTTTCTTTTTTCTTCCTGATTTTTCGTAAAGCGATCTAAATCAAAACCAAGCGGAATAACATGTGTTTGTTCAGCCTTGCAAACACCATACACATTTGTTAATTCGGCTTTTTGAATGGCACTAATGGCAACAACGGCTTTTGTTCTTTTTGATAAATATTTTTCAATACCAATAAAAACTTTAGTGACAGTTTTACCAAAATAGCCTTTAAAAACATGGCCGTGAAAAGTGTGAACAATTACCGGCACTTTGCAATGTATTGCTGCCATGCGACCAATGGCGCCGGCCTTACTGGCATGTGTATGCACAATGTCGGGTTTAAATTCTTTAATGATTTTTTTTAACCTGCGATACGCAAAATAATCCTGCAATGGATTGATACTTCTGCGCATTTCGTGTATAATGGTAGGTTGCAAGCCAAGCGAATGGGGTATGAACAAAGAACTTTCTTCGCCTTCTTCTTCAGGGCCGCCAATTAAAAGTGTTTGATATGCTGCTGGTAAATATTTGCTGAGGTAAGATACATTATAGGTAATGCCTCCTAAATTAAAACGGTTAATAATGCGCAGTACTTTTGGCATATTCCTTTGAAATGGTTAAAATAGTCAGAAAGCAATAAACTTTCGTGATGCTAAATATATTTAGAAATCGGGAGCATTTCCTTTGTTTAACAAAATGATGTGTATAAAAAGCACAAATGAACCTACATTCAAGCTTTGGTGGATAACTTTTAATCATAAATTTGTAAATCAATTCTAAAAAATGGTTAAAAAGCTTTTCGTTTTACTCCCTTTGCTTGTTTGGATTAGCGCTTGTTCTAAAAAATCCAACGCTGAAGTAGACAATGAAACGCTTTCTGCAATTGATTTTTCAGCACAATCCCGTGAAATAATGGCCCTTGTTTCAGGCATTCATCAAGCATTGGTTTACACGCCCGGTACTGGTGCCAACCAAATAAAAGTGGCGCCCAAGCCTTGTTACAACTTGGTGAAAGTTGCCGGTGATACCCTTTGGGGTAATGCAGGACATGTGAATCCTACTTATTCGGTTAGCGTTGAAACACTTTTAAATTGCAATCCGGAAACGCTCGACCCAGGTTACAATAACCGTCTAGGTGAAATATTCATCACCCAATCCGATAAATTACAAAATGCCGGTGCATACACCATAATAAAAGCGAAAGGTGTTTGGGTTAAGGGCTATGGTGAGGCTTACAGCAGTGAGAGATATCCATTATGCGATAGCATTGTTTTAAAAACCACGGCTTCGGATGCCAATAGTGCCAAATTTGATATGAGCATTGTAAATGGCAAGTT
>JBAXXZ010000150.1:0-5826 GCA_037127575.1 Bacteroidota bacterium
GTAATGATTGTTGTTCCAAGATGGTGTAGCAAAAATGACATTTTCGTTGGGATCAACCAAGGTTCTAAATATGGCATAAATGATTGGTCTGGCGCCACCGGCAATTAAAATTTCATCGTTTGCATAGCTTAATTCACATTGTTCTTTCAATAATTTACTTACAGCTTCGCGAAGTATTAACACGCCGTCGCCCGGTGGATAATTGGTTTGATTGTTACTGTATTCTTCAATGATGTATTGTTTTAATTCGTTTGGGATGGGAAATTCATGGGGATCAAAATCACCAATGGTATAATTAAAGATGGCTTCGCCTTGCTTTATTTTTTCATTGATTTCAGCAGCTAGTTTAATAATTTCTGAGCCGATGATATTTTCGGCTAATTGTGAAACTTTCATTCGATTTGTTTTTCTTTTACAAACCTAATTCTAATTTGCAAAGCAGCAAATAAGAAGGGTCATTTTTTGACTTATTTCAAAGGAAAATTTTCAATGGCTTCAAAAACCTCCACTTCCACTAAGGGGTTAAAGAGATACACATTGCCGCTGCTCATTTCTTTGCACTTATAGCGCTTTTTTATTTTTTCGCCTTTTTGAAACAAGCGGTTGCCATTGTATAAAAACATGGTGTGTAGCGGCAGGTGTTCAATAAATAATGCTTCGTTAGAATCATGTAATTTAAGCGTGCGTAGCAATTGAACATCGCTGCAACTAGAAGCAGCAGGATTTTGCATGTACTTTCTTAATGCAGCAAAAACTTCCAATGGAAAAATATCGGTTGATAAAAAGGGCTGGATAAGTTCTTTGAAATTTTGTTTCCACTCGGCACCATGCGGAGACACGCTGTTTTTAAATTGGGTGTATGTCACCAAGTGCGCTACTTCGTGCACCAAGGTGATTAGAAATGAGAATTTATTAAGGTTGTGATTAACAGTGATGAGGTGATTAAGGCCGTTACGGGGTGAAGTATAATCACCCAAGCGCGTACTTCTTTCCTTTTTTATTTTGAGTTTAAAATCATACTTTACAATCCATTCGGCAATAAGTGACACAGCCCCTTCGGGCAAGTATTTTTTTAATACGTCCGAATTGCGTTGAAATTGTACGGCCCTTAAATCCATGCCTAAATTTATTCATCTTTCTCATAAATATTTATTCAAAACACTAACTTTACCAACAATAAATTTGTTAATCCGTACACATGAAACACCGCGAAGTGATAGAGCATATAAAGGACTGGTTGAAAAACTATTCTGAGCAATCGCACACCAATGGTTTTGTTGTGGGAATATCAGGAGGCATCGATAGCGCGGTAACTTCTGCACTTTGCGCCTTAACAGGTAAAAAAGTAATGGCACTCAACATGCCCATTCGACAATTTCAAAATGAATTTAACCGCAGCGCCGAACACATTGCTTGGTTAAAAACAAACTTTCCAAATGTTGAATCGGAAACTGTTGAATTAACAGGTGTTTTGGAGGCATATGAAAAAGCTTTACCGATTGAGACGCAAGATTTTTTAAGCATGGCCAATACCCGAGCAAGAATTAGGATGAGTACATTATACGCCTTTGCAACAAACCAAAAACTGTTAGTGGCAGGAACTGGCAATAAGGTGGAAGATTTTGGTGTTGGTTTTTTCACCAAGTATGGCGATGGTGGGGTGGATATTAGTCCGATTGCTGATTTATACAAAAGTGAGGTGTATGCTTTGGGAACGGAATTAGGCTTGGTGAAGAGCATTCAGAATGCCGCACCCACCGATGGTTTATTTGCCGATGGCAGAACCGATGAAGACCAAATAGGAGCTTCGTATGATGAGCTGGAATGGGCCATGGGATATCTTGAAAAAAAGTTGGAAGCGCCTATGACCGATCGTCAAAAATTGGTGATGAAAATTTATCAGCAAAGGAACTTGGTGAATCAGCACAAAATGCAAGCTATTCCTGTTTGTTTAATCCCTAAAAATTTAAAATAAAATGTTCGGAAAATTTGGCGACATGATGAGCAAGTTCAAGGAAATGAAGGAGCGGGCAGATGAAATAAAAAAAGCACTGGATGCAAGAACATTTCGTGTGAAAGGTGCATGCGGGGAGATAGAAATGGAGATGACAGGCAATAGAAGAATTTTGCGATTGCAAATAGGAGAGGCATTAAAACAAGGCGACAAAACACATTTGGAAAATGAATTGGTGGATGTGATGAACAAGGCCTTGTTGCAGGTTGAGAAAATTCACGATGAAGAAATGAAAAAAGCGGCAAGCGGTTTATTGCCGGGATTATAAAAAATATGGCTTTAATACTTCCGATAAAAGGCATTGCGCCTAAAATGGGCGAAAATTGTTATTTGGCGCCTAATGCTACCGTTGTAGGTGATGTTGTAATTGGTAATGATTGCAGTGTTTGGTTTAATGCGGTGGTGCGCGGTGATGTGAATAGCATACGCATCGGCAACAAAGTAAACATTCAAGATGGTGCCGTATTGCATTGTACTTACGAGAACTTAGCGGCCGGACAAGCAGGCACAAAATTGGTATTGGGTAACAATGTATCAATTGGTCACAATGCCATTGTGCATGGTTGCAACATACACGACAATGTGCTCATTGGCATGGGGGCCATTGTGATGGACAATGTTGAAGTTGGCAGCAATACAATTATAGCAGCGGGAGCAGTGGTTACAGAAGGCACCAAAGTGCCGAGCGGCTGTATCTTCGCCGGGGTACCGGCAAAAAAAATAAAAGATATTTCGGAAGAATTAATTCATGGCGAGATCGATCGCATTGCTAATAATTATTTGATGTATAGTTCGTGGTTGAAATAGAAAATGTTATAATGGAACGCAGATGACGCGGATGGATAAGATATTTTTTAATCTTTGATTATTTTTTCAGTTACAACCAATTTATCATACTGCCACACCTGCAAAAAATAAATTCCTTTTTCAAAATGATTGAGGTTTAAGAGATAAGCGTTTCGATTTACATTATCCAATTCTACTTTCATAAGTGTTTTGCCAAGCATATCAATTATTTTAAGGCTGCATGGCTTACTAAAGCTTGATATTGATAGTTTAATGTTTAATATATCATTTACCGGATTAGGAAAAATTGACATGCCTGTGTTTTGACTTTTTATTTTTTCATCACTTAATAATGTAGTACAATAAGCCAAGCTAGTATCGCAACCATTGGCATCGTATTTAACGAAGAAGAAAGGGTTGGGCATATCGTTATTAATTGAGGGTATTGCTGCGATCATGCCACCATCACTTGTTTTAGTTAAGCATCTCATTCCTTGATTATTGTCATAATTTAACCCATTAATTTTATAATTATAATAAGAGTTCCATAGAAAATTAGCATTTTTATCAAATTTCGAAATTCTACAAATACTATTATTAATATAATTATTTTGAACTCCAATTCCTCCCGCAAAGTATAATGATCCATCTTCCGATTCGAAAAGAGTGCCGAAACCATTATACAAGTTAAGGGTATCAAATCCATCAATGTTCCAAATCAAAGAATAAGGGCTATTAATATCAAATTTAAATGCCAAGGACTTATTATAATTATCACCTGCTGCATTTTTTTGAGGAAATTCTTTTCTACCACAAGCTATAAATTTTTTTTCTTTAGTTTGAATAATATCAGTTAACATACCTTGATTTATAGCCCAATTCATAATTAAATTACCAAGGCTATCACAAATTGTGAAATTGGTGTAATTGTCCAAATTACTATTAATATATTGGTAACCAACCATTACTATTTTTTTTGTTGCACTGTCCTGTAATATAGCCTTACCGTCTTGTACGTTTGGGTTATTTTTTTGAATTCTTTTTCTCCATAACTCGTTGCCATTAGCGTCAGTTTTAATCAGCATTAATTTACTAGAATGATTTCCCGAATGTTGAAAAAAACCAGTAATTAGAAACCCACCATCAGTGCTAGCCGTAACGCTCTGTGGTATAACATCCTCTAAGGTGTCAGTAGTTCTGTATTTTTTTTGCCAAAGCGTATCACCATTAGCATTAAATTTCAATAGTATTCCAATATATTTATTTACTAAACTATCGTAAACACATCCTGTATAAAAGAAATCATTACCTTTTTTATAAAACCATTTTGAAGCATATAAATTATTTAAATATGTAAATTTTGAGCTGCCGTACTTTTTTATCCATTGTATTTGACCAATTGCATTTAACTCCATTACACATAATCTAAAATCAGCTTTACCTGTAATGGTGTCATTAATAAAGCCCCCGGCAAAATATTTGCCGGGGCTTTTTTCTTCAATATACAAACCTAAATTATCAATTGATGTTAGAGGGAAATGACGCACCTTAAATCCTTGTGCAGAATATAAATTACATAAAAGCAATACTACTATGAAAAAACTATTCTTAAACATGTTGATATTCTAAGCTAACTAATTTATTTAATGCAAACAACTTTGGTTCTATAAATCATGCTTTTGCCTTCGTAAGCACTTAAAACATAAACCCCATTTTCAAAACTACTTAGTGAAATAGGTAGTGTTGAATATGGTTTAATTTTATTTTTATAAACCAATTTACCAATGGCATCTCTAAGTTCAATAGTTAATTCTTTGCCGTTTTCTAAACTATACTGCACTTGGATATTGTCATTTGCCGGATTAGGAAATACCTTAATATTATTTGCCAAGTCAAGTAATGTAAAATTTTTGACAGAGGTTTCAGTCATTCGTTCCCCACCGCCTTGTTCATCAATTAAAAAAGGCTCTATAAAAATTGCACGATTGCTTATTAGATTTAAAATTGATTTTGAACCATTATTGCCATTTAAAGTGTCGTTATCTGCCAAATGGTTTAAGTAATCCAGATCCGTATCATTATCAATCCAGCTATAAAACTTTCCTTCTTGTTGTTCTACATTCACGTACTTATTTAATAAGTTAGTCCAGTTACTTCTGTTTATACTTAAGTTTGATATTTGACTTGAGGCTTGGGTATAGTCACCTTTATTTACATTGGCAAACACACTTAATAAATCAGCGTCTAACATATTACCTTCGTTATTCGTAAGTATTCTTACAACGCTATCATTGTAATTGTCGACCGAATCAGTCAAGAATAAGTTAAGTTTGGCGATATTAGTTGCTTGAATTTCAGAATAATCTTGCTCTCCAGTGTTTTCACTTTTTAATTCAGCTAAATATGTATTCATATTGGTTAACCTCTGTTGCGGGTTTCCTCCATCTCCGCCAGATGAATTCGAATTACTTTTACAGTGTGCAGTGTAATCCAAAGGAATTGTTGTAGTTATTGTGTTCACTGCAACATCGCTATACTGTGGTTTAGGAATTGGTTTGGTATAAGCTTGAGAATTAGATGCATGATTATATTGTTGTTTAACGCTAGTACCAACAATGTACCATTTGTTTTCTGTTGCTGTTCCAAGAGAATTAGCCCCATACATATTTCTCACTAGTTTTTTAGGATCAACACCATTTTGTGTTATCACAACAACACCTTGATTTAAACGCACTGTTGGTGCTATTGCTACATTATAATTTCCACTTTGTGAAATGACATTTAAGTTAGCATTTACCATGGCTACATCCCATTTATTCTTCAAATTTGAATTTGAATTTGTAAAGTCGTTGCAATTAATTTTAAGTCCATCATCAGGGTTAGAGTTTTGAACGCCGGCATTATCACCCATAGCGCCAACTCCAGAACTTAAATTGTAAAATGAATTAGAATATACTTCATGTAGCCCCCATTGTAATACTCCCCATTCTTTGTACCAAAGGTTGGTTGATCTAAGTTAATAATTT
>JBAXXZ010000151.1:0-5787 GCA_037127575.1 Bacteroidota bacterium
GCGCCGGTTCATCGTAACTGATGCCTGTACTAGGACACATTAAAAATCTTGAAAAAAAACGGGCCTTTAATTCTTCAGGCTTGGATTTAATTTTACCCTTTTGAACTTTTTGTTTTTCATCCCGGTGTTCAATCACCATTACAATTCCCTTGCCTTGTTTCATGGCCGTTTGAAGTGATTGATACAATCTAGAACGAACTTCTTTGTCGATTTCAAGACGATCAATCACCACTTCGATGTCGTGAATTTTGTAGCGATCAACCTGCATTTTTGGCGTGATGTCGAGAATCTCACCATCCACCCTCACTTTATTAAAACCTTTTTTGCGAATGTCTTCAAACAATTCGCGGTAATGTCCTTTTCGCGCTCTGATTAGTGGTGCGAGCAAATTAATTTTTTTTGTATGGTATTCTTCAATGATTAAATCAACAATCTGATCATCACTGTAACGTACCATTTTTTCTCCGGTGTTGTACGAATAGGCTTCACCTGCGCGGGCAAATAACAAACGCATAAAATCGTAGATTTCAGTGATAGTACCAACTGTTGACCGTGGATTTTTATTCACGGTTTTTTGCTCGATGCTAATCACAGGACTGAGGCCGGAAATTTTATCAACATCAGGTCTTTCCATGTTACCAAGGAACTGACGTGCGTATGAAGAAAAACTTTCAATATAGCGTCGTTGCCCTTCGGCATAGATGGTATCAAAGGCCAATGAAGATTTGCCGCTACCGCTTAATCCTGTAACAACCACCAATTGATTGCGAGGAATAACCAAGGAAATGTCTTTTAAGTTGTGTGAACGTGCCCCAATAACTTCAATGTTCTCGTCGTCTAATATTTCTGTTGACATAATTAATTCCTTTATAACACATCATGCTGAATGATGTTTAAAGCAAGCAAAAAAAAATGTAGTCAGAAAATAATTTTAAGAACAAAATTCAATTCACTTTTGTTAAAGCATGAATTAAAATTTAATAATTTATTACATTTACTTCCCTAAGTCATAAAAAATGCGCATTCAGAATCACATCATAAAAAAAATCGGTCTATTCGCGATTATATTGTTCTCATTAATCACCGAAGACTTATTCGCTAATCCAGGCGATACCACTTGGGTAACAGTATACAATAAACGGTGGTTGGACCATTATGGTAATTATGATACCAGCGCTACTTTTCCAAGCGGTAAGCGCTATAGGAAAATTCGACTTCATTATATTTTGGGACGGTATTCATGTCCGGGAAACCCCCAATACTGCGGATCGTGGGATTACACCACACAAATTTATGCGCGACATGCTGGCATGGACAGTGTTGAAATTGCACGTGTAATTACGCCATACGCAACAGATTGGATTAACAAAGGCAAATCGAATGACTATGTGATTGAGGTGACAGATTATGCCAGCCATTTGGACGGAAACTGCGGAATACGTTTTAATTATTCAGGTTACTCGTGGGGATTTACCATCACATTAAAAATAGAATTTATTGAAGGGGTACCTCCAATGGATGAAATAGCCGTAAAGAACATTTACGACGGCTATTTCCCATATGGCAATGCCAACAATACCATTGAAAATTATTTAACAGCTAAAACTTTCAATTTTGCCAGTAATGTTTCACGCAGTTTTATCAAAAACACGGTAAGTGGTCATGGTGCTGACATCAATGATTGCAGTGAGTTTTGCAGCAAATACTACAAACAAAAAATAAATGGCAATGTAATTAGTCAAAAACAATTGTGGCGCAATGATTGTGGCAGAAATGAAATTTATCCTCAAACAGGTACATGGATATATGAAAGAGCTAACTGGTGCCCCGGTGCTGTTGTTTGGCCAATTTATCACGATATTAGTCAGATTACCTCAAGCAACGCTACTTTTAGTGTTGATGCCGACATGGAGCCCTATACCACTGCAACAGTAAGTGCAGGTTACAATTGGGTTTCGCAGCTAATTACCTATGGCGCGCCAAATCATAATTTAGATGTGTCGGTTGAAGATATTTTGTCACCTAGCAAAGACCCCAATTATACACGAGAAAATCCTTCGTGTGCTTCACCAATAATCCGAATTAAGAATGTGGGAACACAAAGTGTGACTTCGGTTATTGTTAATTACGGTTTTCAGGGTGGCGCAAGTTTAACGCATACATGGACGGGTCTTCTGAATTTTCTTGATACGGCCTTGGTAGTGCTTCCACCTTCAACGGTGATTATGACGGCGACTACTTCAGCCACCTTTACCGTTAATATTGGAAAGGTTAACGGCGTTAATGATCAGAATGCTTTTAATAATATTTATCAATCGGCTTTTACACCGGCTGTTGTTTTTCCTGATACAATTGTAATAAAACTGTTTACCAATAAAAGTACTGATCCTAACACCGGCAAAAATGAATCTGCATGGACCTTATACGATCAAAACGGTTTGGTGTATGCTTCTAGGCACAATTGCAATAACATTACGTTATATATTGACACCGTTGTGCTAAGGCCAGGCTGTTACAAATTATCATTGGATGATTCGGGATGTGATGGCTTAAGTTGGTGGGCAAATACTGCAGCTGGCAATGGCTCTTGTCGCTTTGAACGGCCAAACGGAGCCGGACCCTTTTTTACTTTTCCAAGTGATATTGGATGTAATTTTACCAAAAACTTTAACGTATTGCCAAGGCCTTTAAATGCGGTGAATATAAAAAGTATGGCAATTGTGAATGAATTAACGGTTTATCCAAATCCTGTTTTGAACCAACTGTATTTGAAGTTTGATTTAAATCAAACGCAGAGTATTAATTATTACATCACTGATGTGTGCGGCAAAACTATGCTTAAAAAAACAATATTTATTCCCGGCGGAGCCTACGAAACCATCGATGTTTCGGCCTTTGATTCGGGTGTGTATTTTGTATCAGCCAATTTAGCCGATGGCAGTAGAATGGTTGAAAAAATTATCATACAACATTAATCATAAACTTTGAATCTGATTGAGCAATACATCGCATCCAATAAATTCGGCCAATTAATTGGTATGGATTTTAAAATCATTGAACCGGGTTTGGTGCATTATTATGTGACAGTAAAAGAGGCGCACTTAGCAACGCCGTTTGCGGCGCACGGTGGATTAATAGCGGCATTGGTTGATGGGGCATTGGGCGTTGCTGGCTTATCTTCGGTACATGAGCAAAACAAAGTGGTTAGCACCATTGAGTATAAGCTGAATTATTTATCTGCAGCATTTTTAAACGATCACCTAATCGCCATAGGAAAAGTAGAACAAAAAGGCAATAGAATATTGGTAATTAGCTGTGATGTTTTGTGTACCAATCGGAACAATACTTTAATTGCCAAAGCCCTCGGTACTTTTAATTCTTATGATGCTGCTAAAGCGGGTTATTGAAACTTTGCAATTTTGTCATCAAACTCTAAATCCCTGTTAGCTGCATGAATTTTAATATTCAACAACATTTCAGAGCAATTACCTTCTAATGTTACTTTTTGAATTTTTTGAATAAGAAGATACACTTCTTCCGACTCCCCTTCCACAACCGTTTCAAACGGACATACTTTAAATTTTAAGCCGCTGGCTTCTATTAAAGCTATGGCTCTATCAATTACAGCATATCTGTGTTCATCGGTTTCAAGAGGCAATAACTGAATAGCGGCATTAATTTTCATGATTTGGTAAATTAAGTTGTGCTAATTTTTGCGACATGGTGTTAACCAAGGATTTTAATGATTTTTCGGCCATTGACAAAATAAAAGGATTTAAATCCCCCTTTAATTCAACTTGACATTGTCCGGAAAGTTCAGGATCTCCTATAAAAGAGGCAATTAAAGTAAAATTAAACTTCGCCAAACCATCACTTTTAAAAACAATCTGATGATACGGTTTTTCCTCCTGCCTTGTGATGCGCATGGGCGTAATGCCTTTAATGGAAAAAGAACATTCATGTTCAGAAAACACAAAATTCTCTACCTTTTCGTGGGGTAATATTTGGTTAAAGTTTTTAAAATCATTTAAAAACAAGTATAAACTTTTGAGTGAGGAAACAGCAGTGTTTAGATCACTTTGAATGTTGAATGCGGCCACTTAGCGGATAATTTCGTAACGAACTAAAAATGAATTAGTGATTTTTATTTTTTTGAATCCCATTTCAGGTTCAGTTATTGCTTCCTGATCCATACTCACCGTATTTGCCATTGATTTTGAAGCTAGGCGGTACATGTTGTTTTGATATGGTTGATAAATGTTGTTATCAGTTTCGGTTATTTGTAAAGCCTTACCGCTCAAATTAATTGCAGCTAACAAATAATCTACTTTATCTTTTGCGGCTTTAATGGCTTTAATGCGGTTTTCTTTTTTGTATTGATCCAATTTTGAATTCGACACCTTTGAAATGTAAGCATCATATGCATTTATTTTGTCAAGTTTTTCATATACTTTCCCTAACAAATCGGCGCTTATGACTTTTAAAATGTATGTTTTAGAAATTACAACATCTTTATTTGATTTACGAAGCTTCTGGTAATCGGCATGTGCATCGCTAAGCACCAAATTACTAAGATCAATGCCCAGATCTTTAAGTTCTTGTTTTAAATCTTTTTCTTGTTTTTCAATAGTTAATTTTTCCTTGTTTTCACTGCGTTCAAGTAAGGTAATGGTAATGTAAATTTCATCAGGACTAATTTCTGTTTCGCTGGTTCCTGTAACTTCGATAAATGGTTTTGGATCGCAAGTACCGGCGCTTTGGGCATTGTAACAAGCGGCCCATAACATGAGGGCAATAATGACTGTTGAGATTTTATTCATTGTATTAGAAATAAAAAATGCACACTTAAAATGTGTGCATTTGGTTCTGAATTTTTTTATTTACTTACGCTTTCGCCCCATGTACTAGGATTGGCGCGCCACTCTTTTAAACTTTTTAAATCGTTTTCAACGATGTATTCTTTTTTTACAGCTGCGTTGATTAAGGCATTGTAATTGGTAAGGGTTTCAAGACGGCATTTTGATTTTTTGAAGTTGCTTGTGGCTTCATCAAATCCATATGTAAAAATGGCTACCATTCCCTTAACAACACAACCCTTTTCACGCAGCGCATCAACAGCTTTTATGCTGCTTGAACCTGTGCTAACAAGATCTTCAATTACCACCACGTTTTGGCCACTTTCAATATCACCTTCAATCATGTTGGTTAAACCATGTTTTTTTGCTTCGCTGCGAACATACACAAAAGGTAATCCCATTTCCTGCGCCACCAAAGCTCCAATAGCAATACCACCGGTTGCTACGCCAGCAATTACATCTGGTTTTCCATATTCTGTATTGATTAGTTCAACAAAATGTTGACGAATATATGTGCGAATTTTTGGATATGATAAGGTTTTACGGTTATCACAGTAAATTGGGGATTTAAGCCCACTGGCCCAAGTAAAAGGTTTATCCGGTTGTAGCTTAATGGCCTTAATTTGTAGCAAAAATTCAGCTACTTTATAAGACGTGTCATCAAAAGAAGTCATGTGGCAAAAATAAACTAAGTTTGCTGATTAATAAAAGTTTTTATGAACAAGCGCATATATTTTAACGACAAGTTTATTGAATTAATCGACAAGAATGAATTCGAAATGCTTGCTTTACAGACGAATACAATAAAAGAAAGAACAAACTCAGAAAAGACGTTAAATTTTTTAATTGAAGATTTTTTGGATGCTGGAAATTTACATTCTGAAAAACTCTCCGAACTGCAGTTAAACGATGTTATAGACTACTTTAAAAC